>JAAXGO010000113.1 GCA_012267425.1 Rhodothermales bacterium | reverse complement strand
TTTCGCCAACCGTGGAACAGGTCGGCAAACCCCGCATTCTCCCTTGTCTTCCTGTTAATACAAACTGATGCCAATACCCATGCGGACAGTAACCACGATCGGACTCTTTGCCCTCCTCCTAGTAGGAGCCGACATCGCACACGCCCAGCGAGTAGCCTCACCGCGAGGCGAAAGTGCAACCCAAATCGGCGATCATTGGATCGTTGTGGACTATTCGCGCCCGATATTGCGCGGTCGCACGCAGATTTTCGGCGAAGGAGAGGAGTACGGCCAGATGGTGACGGGCAGCGCGCCAGTCTGGCGTGCCGGAGCAAACAAGTCCACGCGCCTGATGACGGAAACAGATCTCCACTTCGGTAGCGGCACACTCACCGCCGGTGAATACAGTCTGTTCGTCGACCTCAGCTCTGATGGGTGGACGCTCATCTTCTCTACGCACGCCGCCAAGGAGACGGGACGGGGCGAAGGAGACGGGCTGTGGGGCGCGTATGGGTACACCGACGACAAAGATGTCCTTCGTGTTCCAATGACAGTCTCGCACACGGACACGTCGGTCGACCAGTTCACGATCGGATTCCACGACGTGACAGATGCGGAAGGAACGTTGTCTCTCGCGTGGGAAAAAACCGCCGCGACAGCCGCATTTACGATCGGCAAGACCGAGTAGGGACGCTTTTCGGACAGTGCCGGGGTGAAAGATGCGCCTGAGGTCGCTCAGCTCTTCCGCCACGACCGGGGTCGATTAGTTCGCCCCCACTCTGCTCTTACAGACGTAGCTGTGCCGCTGTAATGCGGTAAACCGGTCGGCAGCATCGTCGCGGTGTTCACTTCGCCGTGCATGACAATCTGATCCCACTGCTCAAGAGATTGTCGAGAAGCATCGTCACTTTCTGCCCGCAGAACCGGTCACCATGCGCGAAGCTGCTGCCTCCCTTCATGCTCAACATATCGCACGACCGACGGTAGGTGCAGTGCGTTCGGTTCGTTGGTCAGTGCCGCTACCTACTCTCGGAAGCCTGGGCCTTTTCGTCCAACTCCCTGAGTGTAAGCCGGACGGTCATGATGTAAGGATCCTCTCCTTCTGTCCAGTGGCCGTAGGTAGTCGCCACGATCGTTCCGTCAGGCAGCAATTCGACGCCGGGATAGGCGGTATCCGCAGCCCGGTGGTTGTCCATAAGGCGAATGCGGTACTGCCCCTCTCTCCCACTGACGATATCGTCGTACGTGCCAACCCATGCCACCCAATCGCCCCACGTCGGCGAAACGTGCGTACGGTCGCGAAACGAAATGAACAGCCGCCCGTCAGGCCCGTAGATGGCCTGGTGCCGATCGCCGGTGAGCGCTCCTGGAAGTTCGACCGGCTCGCTCCAAGTCTCTCCTTCGTCGTCGGACACCGCGAAAAATGAATTGTATCTCCGACTGTTCTCGCGCAGTAACATCAGGAGCTGTCCGCCGTCCGGTGATCTGATAAGACCGGGCTCACAGAGGTGAGCTGCCTCATGGCTAACAACAACCTCTGGCCGCCCCCATGAGAGGCCTCCGTCCTTCGATCTAACTTTGTAGACGAAGAATGGGCCGAGGTCTTCACCGTTGCCGTCGATAAAGCGCCCGTCATCGTGAAAGAACGCAAGGTAGTCACCGCTACGTGTGCGGACTACGTCGCTCATAGCCACGATCCCGCCGTAATCACCAATCGGCGCAAGCGGTGTCCAGGTCCTTCCATCGTCCTCCGACGTCGCCATCCGAATCGGAAACAGCCCCGAAAACACGACCAACCGCCTGGTGCCCCCAGGATCAATAACTGGATACAGCGTTGGGACCTCCTGCGACGTTGCCCAATTATCTGGAACGGGCAGGCGCTCGCTCCACGTACGGCCGCCATCGGGGCTCTTTTTCATCACGACAGGGCCGCGGCCGTGCCCCTTCGGATAGACCACAAGTATCGTCCTACCGTCAGGCAATAGCACGGTCGTAGGATGCCCAAGATACTGCCCTTCCTCCCTGTCGACCAAGACCTGCCTCTGGGTCTCTAAAGCAAGATCGATAATCGGAATAGTGAATCCACGAGGCCTGACAGTACCGGCCTCGTGGAATTCACCACTCGCCCGAAAACTCCCTACCTCGAGCACGGTACGTCCCGGCGCCGCAGACAACCCTCCTGTGGATGTAAAGATAAACCCAATTTGTCCTGCGGCTGCCAGACTCGGGATGCGGTGAATTTCGCTCCCGTCAACGAAAAAACGGATGTCCGTTCCCTTGCGTACTGCTTCGAACTCGAACCATTCTCCAGCCTTTATTATCCGGTCGCTGCGCATGAGGCGCAGATAACGCCCGCCAGCAAGTGCACCAGACAGGTGGATCTCTCGATTCGGACCGTCGAAGCCGAAATAGCTCTCACCCAATTGAAACGCCGCACCGGATGCCCCAAGCTGAATGAGGCGTAGACGCCCGTGCACACGAAAATCACCAGTCCCGATATCACGCAATGCCATGTAGTACTGACGTGAATTATTCAGTTCGACGGGCTCGCCGGTGTCTACAGCCCTTCCGTTCTCGACGAAGATTTCCTCCTGCTGGGCATTTGCCGGCAAGTGACACACTCCGGCTAAGACGGCAACAGTCGAGACGCAAAGAGCCGCGGCCAAGCAACGGGCATGATGCGTTCGGAAGGCCAGCAGCAAAGCGAATTGGAACATGGTCAGTGACACTTGTCGGTCGTGAAAAATATGCCGCGGAGCAATGAATACCGCACACCCACACCTCGCCCCGGCTAATCCGCTCGACTAGAATTGACAGTAAACAATGTGAGCCCCTCGAGCGACACCCTATCGTGTGGCAGAACCAGGCTGGTGAGATACCCGACGACAACGCACGTCATGATTCCGATTCCGGCATATAGGAAAAAGTGCACCGCCGTCAGTGTCTTTATCAAGTAGAGTGCTGCTACGCTCGCCACCACACCGGCGAGCGCACCGGCAGCGTGCGCCCGGCGCGTGAGTATACCCAAGGCAAACAGGCCTGCCAGGGTACCTCCCAAGAGCCCTAGGAGTTCGAGAAAAACATCCCACAGTGAATTGATGTCGAACGACGCCAAGAGCAGACCCGTGCCGGTCACGACGAGACCCAAACAGAATGTCAGCCTGCGCGCAACACTAAGCCGCTGTGCTTCCGTCGTCTCCGGCACGAAGCGCCGGTACCAGTCCGTCACGAGCGTCGTTGATACGCTGTTGAGACTGCTGTCCAAGCTGGACATGGCTGCGGCGAATATCCCCGCAACCAAGAGGCCTGCCACTCCCACGGGCAACTGCTGCACAATGAAGAGCGGAAAAATGGCATCAACGGGCAAGGATGGCTCGAGAGCGGCGGCATGTTCGTGGTAGAACACGAAGAGTGCCGTTCCGAGTCCGAAAAAGATCACAGTGGCCGGGATTGTAAGCGCCGCATTGGTCCAGATAGACCTCGCTGCTGCGGCCTCGTCCTTCGTTGTCAGGTAGCGTTGGACGACAGTCTGGTCAGCCGTGTAGGGCACGAGGTTGCTCAGAGTCCAGCCGACGACAACCACCCAGACGGAAGCTGTCGCCATGTCCCACGTCAGGTTCACTGCATGAAATTTGCCGTGAGCCGCCGCCGTGGAAAGGAGCCCCATAGCCCCACCTTCGACACTTGAGACAATCAGGCCAAGACTGAGGACCGCCCCTCCCATTAGTACGACAACCTGCAGCACGTCGGACCAGACGACCGCCTCGATTCCGCCGAGCGTCGTATAGAGCGTACTCAAAAGGCCCATGAGCAATACTGCTGCCCACATGCTCATGCCGGTTGCCGCCGACAAAGCGATAGCAGGCAGAAAAATCACGATGCCCATTCGCCCGAGTTGAAACAAGACAAATGCAGCGCTACCGAACAGGCGGACAGCCACGCTGAATCGCAGTTCGAGATACTCGTAGGCGGTCGTTACGTCAAGGCGGCGGAAGAATGGCAGGTAGACGTAAATGATTACCGGGGCCAACAATACGATTGTGACCTGCCCAAGGCTATACACCCAATCGGTTGCAAACGCAGTCGCGGGGATAGCCATGAACGTGATCGCGCTCAGCTGCGTCCCGAATATGCTGACACCTGCGGCCCACCACGGGATGCGCTGCCGTGCAAGAAAATAGTCCAGGTCGCTTCGCTCGCGACTGAGAAAATAGAATCCCATCCCGACGAGGACGAGGAAATAGGCCCCCAGCACGAGGTAATTAACGAGACCAAAATTTCCCGTAGTACCTACCAGGGTCCCTCGATGCAGCGACGTGTCCCCAAGTGTGACGACGCCTGCATCCAACGGTATGACAGCACCACCCGGCGGCGCCGTACCCATCTGCACCCACGTATCCGTAATGGTGTGATATGCCAGAACCTGCCGCGATCCGCCACAATCCCCTTCGCTCCCGAATACCAACACATGCGACGTGCCCATCGCTACTGCCTCCAACTCAACCATGGTCATCGCCGGCATGTCCTCCAAGCGCTCCCATCCCGCATCAGGCCGGTACCTGTATACGTCTGTAAGCAGCTGCAATACCCCGCCTGGACCTGCCCCAAGACCGCCAAACACGTAGAAATGACCGCCGAGCGCAACCACTGTCACGCGCTGCCGCGGTGGCCCCGGCCACCCGGCGAGGCGTTCCCACGTCGGTTCGTCAGCGGCGAGATCAAGTGCCCAAAAATCGTCCGAAGTACTGACCAAGTAGAGAGAATTTTCTACTACGGCCCCGCTGCCCACGGTGGGCAGCGGGGGCAGCAGGCGTCGACGAAGCGCTCCATCCTGCCATCGGAGTGCGACCACCTCCTCCCCAATACACAGAATTTCGTCTCCCCAAGATGCCGACATCGAATGCGTGGCTCCGAATCTCCCCTCGACTGCCTGGACCCTTAGGGATTCGGTCTCAATGACGTACGTACTGTCGCCGACGAGGACAAGTGCTCCCTCCGACACGCCTGCGCACCGCACGGACGTGCTCGGCAACTTCCCAAATGTGCTCCATTCAAAGAGCTGCCGAACCTCGCTTTCCTGCGCACGTGTCGGCACACCTACGCACACCTGCAGCGCCGTAATCAGAATAAAAGCCTTCGTACCTAACTTCATCGAACCGCGCAGCCGTCCGGACCGGCGACTGGACACATTGCCTTCGGTGTTGATGCACCGTCGCCGGCTCACTACAGTTGCTCCAGCAGCCCAAGCGCGGCGGACCATTCCGCTCGTTTGCCGGAGTGGTCGTCCGAGCTACACACACTAAGAAATACGACTCGGCTCACATCTCCACCTACGATACACGTTGTACGTACATTCCAGAAGGGGCGCTCGCAGCACAATGCCAAGAGCCGCCGCCACCTCGGAATCGCCCATCCGGTCTATGAGGTTCGCTGCCACCCAGTCACGCCGATGAGTAGAACCAAGCTGTAACGTACGTGCACAACAAAGGTAACCGAACTGATGGCTCTCCCGCAGCATCTGCAGACTGCTTACCTTTGATTTCAGTTCCTACCTTCGCACCATGACGCTTCTACGGACGAAAATGGAGGGCTGGCGTCCGCCAGCTGACTGGCCTGTCATCACGGCGATTGACGCCCACACGGAAGGCGAACCGCTGCGTGTGATCGTGGGCGGCTATCCGCGCCTGGAGGGATCCACGATCCTGGAGCGACGCCTTCAGGCCCGCCTGAACCATGATGCGCTCCGTACGGCGCTTTTGTGGGAGCCTAGAGGCCACGCAGACATGTACGGCTGCCTCATTACGGCACCCGTTACGGCCAGCGCTGACTTCGGAGTACTGTTTCTGCACAACGAAGGCTACAGCACCATGTGCGGTCACGGTATCATTGCAGTAACAAAAGTGGCATTGGAGGCGGGGCTTCTGCCAATGCAGTCACCCGAAACACGTGTCACCATCGACACTCCCGCGGGGCTCGTCGTAGCGTTCGCGCGAATCGAGCGCGAACGCGTCCGAAGCGTACGGTTTCGGAACATCCCGTCATTCGTATATATGCTTGACCGCAAAGTGCACGTGCCAGGCTTAGGCCTCGTCCGGTATGACGTGGCCTTCGGCGGTGCGTTCTACGCATACGTGAGGGCGGCCGATTTGGGAGTAACGTGCACGCCTGACGATCTTGGCGAACTTATCAGAAAAGGTCGTGCCATCAAGCGTGCGGTCATCCAAACTACCGACATCAACCATCCCCTCGAACCGGACTTGGGCTTCATTTACGGCACCATCTTTATCGACGAGCCGCAAGGCAAACACGCGCACAGTCGCAATGTGTGCGTGTTTGCCGAAGGTCAAGTGGATCGAAGTCCGACCGGGACGGGGATCAGTGGCCGGGCAGCCATCCATTACAGGCGCGGCGAAATCGGCCTCAACGAATCAATCGTTATCGAGAGCATCATTGGGAGCAGTCTCATCGTTTGCGTGAAAGAAGAAACCGCCTTCGGTCCATTCAAAGCCATTATACCGGAAGTTGAGGGACGTGCGTACATCACAGGCCGCACCGAGTTTTGCATGGATCCCGACGACCCACTCTCCAGCGGTTTCATACTGCGGTAGCCACAGGAGGGGCTTCCTGCAGAAAGAGGACGACGCGGTAGTGCAGAGATGGCCTGTACTTCTTCACTTCGGAGCAGGCCTCCAGTCTCCGGCTCACCTGCAGTCCTGCACCAATTCGAAACCATTCGCCACCAGAGTGACCGGCTATGCCTGCAATACGAGTCCTTTCCCGCACCGACGTGGAATGTGCCCTCGGCATGAAAGAGGCCATTGACCTCATGCGCAAAGGCTTCTATCTCCTTTCGGAAGGAAAAGTTGACGTTCCGATGCGCGTGAACATGCCACTTTCCGCTCATGAGGGGAGAGCACTTTTCATGCCCATTTATTCCCCAGTGCACACCCGCCTAGCTCAAAAGATCGTCACCATTCATCCTGGCAACGACGTGCGGGGACTTCCCTTTATTCATGCGCTTGTATTCATCGCCGATGCCGCAACTGGGCGCCCGCTCGCAATAATGGACGGCGAATCGATAACATCACTTCGAACTGGGGCGGGATCCGGACTTGCCACCGATCTTCTCGCCCGCGAAGACGCAACGGTGGCCGCCGTCTTCGGAGCAGGCGTCCAAGCGCGTGCTCAGCTTGAAGCGATGTGTGCCGTCCGCCCAATCACCAAAGCATACGTGTTCGGTCGTCGCAGCGATCGGGCAGACGCCTTCGCCAGAAAGATGATCGCCAGGCTTGGCATTGAGGTCTGCGTCGCTCCCGATCCAGAAACGCTTGCAATGGCCGACGTCATAGCAACGGCAACCACGTCACTCACACCTGTTTTCGACCCCCAAAACCTCAGACCTGGCTGCCATATCAACGGAATCGGGTCCTTTCGACCCGACATGACTGAAATACCCGCAGAAACCGTCACAGCGGCTACCGTAGTGGTGGATCAACGCGCCGCCTGTCTTGCTGAAGCAGGAGACATTCTTGTTCCAATCGCGCGCGGCGACATCACGGCAGACCATATCCACGCCGAAATCGGCGAAATCGTCGCGGGGACGAAACCTGGACGCACCGCACCCAACGAAATAACGCTCTTCAAGTCTGTTGGTAACGCGATTCAGGACCTCGTCGTGGCAAATAGACTCGTCGAACTGGCGCAATCAGAAGGAATCGGCACCGAAATCGAAATCTGACCGAGCTCGCTTGGAATTTGGATTTTTTCGAAAGTACATTGCCTGAAGCCCGGCCCCATGTCGCGGATCAGGCGGGCACGCAGTTTATAGAGGTGCAGACATGGCGCAGCCACTCGGGCGATCGCCCAAAGTGCTGATTGTGCACAGCGATCCTGCCGTGGCCAAGCTGCTGACAACCCGGTTTCTGGACCGGTCCTGCGACGCCGACTACGCGACCTCCAGCCGCGAGGCTGTTGAATTGTTACAACCCGCTTCGCCGCCGGACATCATTCTGATCGAATGTACCCTCGGTTCGGGTACGCACCACCTTTACGAGGTGGCCCCGTACGCACAGGTTCTATTCATGGCCTCCGAGAAACAGCCCGAAATTCTCCGAGCGGCCACGCCCAAAGGCGCCGACTGGATCTCTGAGCCATTCACGTTCGACAACCTAGCCGCACGCGTCAAGGAGCTCCTGGCGCAGCGTTCCCAGGACACCATCGTCACGTTGGGAGACGTCATCGTCAATTTCACGACATACGAAGCCCACCGTCATGGTAGGTCGATTGAGTTCACAGCACTAGAACTTGACATACTCTACTATCTCGCTCGCAATGTCGGTGTAACGGTGACCAGAAAAGAGCTCCTTCGCGACGTTTGGGGACTTCCGCGCGGAGTCAGAACGCGAACGGTCGATCGGCACATCGCATCAATCCGAAAGAAGATCTCCGACGACCCGCACGATAACGCCTTCATCACGACAATCTTCGGCAAGGGCTACCGCCTCACAGGGGCTAGATTTCCTGCTCGGAATCCGCGCGCTCCAGCTTGATGACCTCGACAGGTGTCCCCCACATCCGGATCGACATGACTCCTTCCAGTACGCGGACAGAAAACCGCACACGGAGCCCATCTTCCTGAAAAGCTTCATCCAGTGATCCAGGATCGTAGCGTCTGCCATTATCGCTGACAATGCCGTAAAACCCGCCTTCAAAATCCAGATACGTTACTACACCAGTGCCCCGAACAACGATACCTTCGTCGGGTGTCGCCCGCTTCGGCGGAATACCGGCTGAACAAGCCATGGCGGTGAGAAGAATCGCTGCAAAGAATAGTCGAGACATTGTCCTCCAAACTATGGAGCAACGAGCACCGGAAGATCCAAGGTAGGTCCGAGCTCCTCGACTGCGTTAATCCAGCCTCCCGCCAGAACGTCGTCTCCGTCATAGAGTACCACCGACTGTCCCGGCGTGATGGCCCTCCGCCGCTCGACGAAGCCTACCTTCAGTTCATCTTCACCCGTCTGTCGTACAACGCACGGCGCGCCGACATCCTTATAGCGGATCTGACCCACGGCCGGACGCTCCTCGTAGAGGTGCGTAGCCTTAACCATATTGATGCTTCGCGCCGTCAGTGTCTGCATCAGTAGCTCATCACTTGGTCCGACGGTGATCGTGTTCGTTTCCGGATCGATAGCGGTGACGTATACCGGATAGCCAAGCGCGAGTCCCAACCCGTGCCTTTGCCCGATCGTATAAAAAGGGTACCCGGCATGTCGTCCGATCGTCGTGCCATCGGACAGTACGAATTTGCCGCCGCTGACGGCAGATTTCAGGCCGGCGACCCTCCTTTGCAAAAAGCCCCGGTAATCGCTGTCTGGAATAAAGCAGATTTCGTAGGAGTCCGGCTTGTTCCACACCCGCTCAAGACCGAAGTTACGTGCCATGCTTCGGATTTCTGGCTTCGTGAAGTCTCCGAGCGGAAAGCGAGTGCGCGCCAGGTGCTCCTGTGGTAGGCCCCAAAGGGCATAGCTCTGGTCTTTGTTGCGATCCAAGCCACGCACAATGACCCAGCGCATCGAGGCATCACAGCGCCGTACGCGTGCATAGTGCCCGGTGGCGATGAAGTCACAGTCGAGGTCGTCCGCCCGTCTTAGAAGCGCTGCCCACTTGATATGGGTATTGCACAAAACGCACGGATTGGGCGTTCGGCCAGCAAGGTATTCGTCCGTAAAGCGTTGGACCACCCAGTCGCCGAATTCCTGCCGTATGTCGACAATGAAATGCGTAAACCCATACTTAAGGGCAACGCTGCGCGCATCGTTCATCGATTCGAGCGAACAACATCCGACCTCCTTGCCCGTGCGGGGACCGGAGGAGGTGTAGTCCCACGTCTTCATCGTGATACCGACAACCTCGTACCCCATTTCACTCAAGAGCACGGCAGCGGTGGACGAGTCTACTCCCCCGCTCATTGCCACTAATATGCGCCCGCGCCCGCTCATTTCTGCGTTGTTTCGAAGATGGATGCTGCCTTAACACTACGAACTGCAGGCCGTTATCGTTTCGCCGTTTCTCTTGCGGCCTGCCGTGAACTGTCGTCCGGCCGGAGTGCCATGCGTCTGATACGCCTTCAACACCAAATCGCCGCCTTGTTTCTCCTACCCCTCTGCTCCATCACGGCGGCTGCTCAGAGTGCC
This sequence comes from Rhodothermales bacterium, assembly GCA_012267425.1. Lineage (GTDB taxonomy): Bacteria > Bacteroidota > Rhodothermia > Rhodothermales > Bin80 > Plut-88865. The sequence goes on along the minus strand of JAAXGO010000113.1, from coordinate 551 downwards.
GGACTCGCTGCCGTACGACAGTCGATCCGGGTGATATATGACGTGCCACAGCTGTCAACAGATTCCTTGGCCTCCTGGCTGGCAGGTCCCGACATCCCTCCAATACTGATTGACGTGCGCAGCGCCGACGAATTCGCGGTCAGCCACCTTCGTGGTGCACGCCGTTTGGACCCAAAAGCGGAGAACCTTTTGTCTCTCAACGATCTGCCTCGCGACACGCCCGTGGTTACATACTGCTCCGTCGGCATACGCTCGTCCGCTATGGCGAGGCGACTTTTACGAGCCGGGTTTACGAACGTGGCAAACCTTGACGGGTCGATTTTCGCGTGGGCCAACGAAGGTCGCACAGTCTACCGCAGAGATCAGCCGGTCAGCGAAGTCCATCCCTACAACGCGCTGTGGGGGCGGCTCCTTGACGCAGAGCTGCGTGCGCCGCTCAATCGGTAAGCGTTTCAACTCCGGGGCCTTCAGTTCCAGGAGCTGCCTAGGAGTCTGCGCCGTAGGATTTTCCAGGAGGTGCTGTTGCGGCGTAAGCGTCCGGTGAACCACAT
>JAAXGO010000112.1 GCA_012267425.1 Rhodothermales bacterium | reverse complement strand
CTGTAATGCATCCACATCATCTGGCTCTATAACGGTGTGTAAGCACGTCACTTACAGGAGACTATAACACGCCGTCCAGCACCTTGTTCTGTACCCTTATGGACTTCACGTAATTTTCGGGCAAGCACGAGCTAGTGGCTTACTTGCAGAATTCTGCTACCGTCGTCAGCATTCTGGATCTGCCAAGCGCCGACATGTGGACTACGTCGATTCCTGTTGCCTCCTTGCCGACGCCCCTTGTGAGCTTTCAGAATGTCAGCCGGCGTGACCGCGCTGAAAGAGGGCATTGAAGCGTCTACGGCTTTTCGGTTGCGAGAACCGTACGAGACGCTTCGAGACCGCGCTCCTCGCGCGAAACTGATGCTCTTCCATTGCTGCTGACAGTCGTCCGATTGTCAGCAGCGTATCAACGTTTGCAAAGCCGTCTTCCATCATGTGCGCCGCGTGATTGCGCAGGCTAGTTTGGTGCACTTCGAAGTCGTTGAATTCCCCGAGAATGTCCTGCAGCTGTTTAAGAACCTTGATTGGCTTACGCAACGCTTTTGAAGGATACAACGTGTGGAAAAGCTCGATCATGTAGCGCAGCTTCTTGCAGCGAATCCGCACGTCGTGAATTATTGCGGCAGGTAGTTGAGGGTCCTTTACGATGGCCCGGCTTCGCTTGGTGACCTGGCGGTAGGTGCGCAATATCCGTGCGGACACAGCTGGTTTGATCGGACGCGTGCCCCCTGGCCATTCCGATTCGTCCCCGTACAGTGCCTGCCAATGGTCCATCAGCTGCGCGTATCTCACCGAATCGAGAGCGTCCACGACAAGTTTATGCTCCTTCATCTGCTGCCGCGCCAGGTACAGGCGAAGAGGTTCAAGATCGTCGTGGAATCGGTCTGGAAGTAGCGTCCGGTACGCATCGAATTTGTGCAGATACACGTCGAGATCGCGAGTTGGTCCCGTTACGGCACCCAGCCAGCGAAAACCTGCCGCGAGTCTGTCTCGGGCATCGGTCGGCAAAGCACCCTTGAGTTGCGATAGGATGGATCGCGTCCGCCGAACGCCAACGCGATACTGATGAAGGAATTCGATGTCGGTGCCATTCCGTAGCCCCGATTCGTGTGCACAAAGCCACGCGTGCAGCCATCGAAGCAAGGACCGGCAGGCCTGGCCGGTCGTCCACGAATCGTCCAGCACGGGTGCGGAGGGGACGCGGTACCCGGCAGAGTCGAGACCGAGAGCATCTAGTGCAACTTCAAGGATTGATGTCCTCGCGGGCTCGAGTACCGAGGCGACTTGCTGCAAGAGTGCTTGTGCTGCGGAGGTGTGTCCCTTCTCCGGACGGATGCATACGACGACGTCCACTGTGGCGGTGTGTGCGTCTGCCAATACTGCCAGGTGGTCCCATACGTCAACGCGGCAGACGGGGGCATCTTCCTGATTGAGCGCATGCAGAGTACGGCGCCGGGCAGTGACGTCGACTACCGGCATCAGCACGCGACAGCCCAATCGTGACACTGCCTTTAGAAACGCTGGAGTATCCGGTAGATCATTGCTCCCGACGGGCTCGGCGCCGAGGGGAATTCGGTCCAGTTCTCCATTTTGCAGGGCACAATAGAGGTGCGTGCTGCGGCCCACCCGTTCGGAATATAGCGTGATTCCTCGGGCGTGAAGGCGCCCGTCGAAACTGTCGTAATACCGTCTTGTGAGCGGTTTCGGCCCCTCCGATCGGAGCACGAATTTCCGCGATGCCGCCGCCACCATGTCCACTGCGGTCGCACCGGGAGTTACGGTGAAGGTGGTAGCGCGTGGCGTCACGACACGCTCAGCAGATTAAGGGTATTGAACGATCATGCCGCCGTTGCCGGCGGCATGATTCAACGGCGATACGGCCTGATGGGTTGCTCCGACTACTGAGGATGCTGTACCGGAAGGAGGATGTACAGCTGGCCAGTTCCTGCAGCGAGATCCGCTGCGGAAACTCCTTGTAGTCCCTGCACGAGGAGGATGCCAGGCTGCTTTTGGGTGCGTCCTTTCTTCTTTTTCTTCTTTTTCTTCTTGCCCTTCTTTTTGCCTGCCTTGGCCTTTTTGGCCTTTTTCTTAGCCTTTTTCTTCGGTGGCTTCTTGGTAACCTGCGGCGCATCCTCCACAGCCTGCGGTGATTCCTCTTCGACTTGCGGTGCCACTTCCACAGACTCAGGTGCCTCCTTTACTCTGTGTGGCATCTCTTCCACGACGACCGGAGCCTTCTCCACTCTTGGTTCGGCAGAGGTCTCCAGAGACTGCTGAGCCAGTCTCACGTCATCTTGGCGCACAACGCCTAGTGAGTTCAGACGATAAACTCGCCTGACTGAGGTGGCCGAAGCAGGGGACATGCCCGATGCAACAACAACATCTTTCGTGCTCAAACCATCGTCGTAGAGAAGCAGAAGATTTGCCCGCCGCCTTGAGGCCGCCGAATAGGGAGCGGGGCCGCTACGAAGCTCCTCCATGATTGCTCGGTGTTCCGGCGTAAGCAGTGCCCCACCGTCCATTGTCGGAGCCATCGGCTTGTCGAGTGTGGTCTGAGCCGGTGCCGTTGCTTCTTCGGGGGCGGAGGCTGCCGAAGAAGCAACGGGCTTTTCTGCGGCGGCTTTGGGTGCGGCTGTACCGGCGAGAATGTTTTCTGCGCTCGCGAGATCTCTGGGATTGAACTTGCTCAGGCCCAGTTTGCGGTAGTTATTGCGCCAGTTGAGGATTGAGTTGTACGACACACCGGCGACATCCGTGGCACTTCGCGCCGTATGGCCGTCATCCATATGAAGCAGAGCTTTTGCAACACGTGTAGTCTTATGGTCATAGTCGCCTGTAGCGAGCACCTCAAGAAGAGCACGATGGTCCGTTCGAAGTAGCACCCCGTCAGCAGGAGGTGCGGAATCCACTGCGTCAACCGCCTCGGGTGCGTCAACCGCCTCGGCGGCCAAGCGTACTTCAGCCTGCATGAGCGCATGAGCGGGGAATGATTTTATTCCTTTCTTGCGATAGCTTTGCCGCCAGCTCGCAACCGAGGCGTACGAAAGGCCTACCGCCTCAGCCACTTTAGGTCCAGACACTCCCTTGTCCAGCATCAAGAGACCTCTGGCACGGCGCTGCACGGTAGCACGGTACGTGTCGCCTGTCATTTCTTCCACCAACGCGCGGTCTTTAGGAGCAAGTAGTCTGGAAATAGCAGGTTGCACTGCAACTTCCGCTACGGAGTCGGGAGATTCCACGGCTCTCCGCGCACTGAGCAGGTCGTGCTCCGAAAACGTGCCCTGCAGTCCCTTGTTACGGTAATCTCGTTTGCAGGTAACGACTGAAGCGTACGAAATATTCAACAGATTGCTTACTTCCGACGGACTCGCGCCCGTATCGAAGGCCAAGAGTGCGGCGGCGCGGCGCTGCACCGAAGGACTAAATCGGCTTGCACACAGTGCCTCCAGAATTTCACGATCCCCGTAGTCAAGAAGGTGTACGGTAGAGTCGGATTCTGCTATGTCATCGCCTTTTGCCTCCACCGCACGGCGTGCGCGTTCCACGTCGAGTGCATTGAAAATGCCCAGTCCCTCGCTCTTGTACCTCTTCCGCCAACCCGATACGGTGCCGTATGAGCTGTGGGTTGCCGCCATGACTTCGCGTGAACTCATTCCTTCGTCGTAGCGGAGCAGGATTGCAGCTTTACGCTGCGCGGAATCACGAAATCGGCCTGACGCAAGTTCTTCCACAACGACGCGGTCATCTTCCTCGAGCAAAACGGATACTTCTCGGGCAGCTGCGCTGGGACTGCCATCATGCTCAAGTGCGTTAGTGCTTTCGAGCCTTCGTCGTGCAAGGGCGACATTCCTCTCGGAGAATATGTCGAGACCCTGGTGTCGATACCTCCTGTGCCAGCCGTTCACGGTAATGTACGATACGCCCGTGGCAGCCATGACCTCTCTCGAGGACATGCCATTATCATAGTGCAGCAAGATTCCGGCACGCCGCCGTGTACTCTCACTGAACGGAGCTTCCGAGAGTGCCTCAATGAGCGGACGATGCTCTGCGGACAGGAGTGAGGGCTCCTGCGGTGGCGTACCTTCCGGGCCGCCAATCGGAATGGGCCTGCCAATCGCACGCACGGCGACTCTTCGGGCGTTGGCGGGAAAGGACTCCATTCGCTTTTCGCGGTACTGCTTGCGGAGCGAGCCAGCCCACGTAGCCGATACGTTGACGGTTTCGGCCACCCCCTGTGCCGAACGTCCCTCGTCGAACGCCAAGAGCGCGGCTGCGCGGGTTCGGACAGCGGAGCTGTACCGGTCGTTGCGCATTTCCTTTATGAACGGGATGTGTCCACGTGCAAGTAGGCCAGGCATGAATTCAGTTGGATAACGGGTGAAAGTGGGAGGAACTGGAGAGACGGTGTACTACGGTTACGTGACAATTCTCAAATCAGGCAACCTTCCTAGCACGGCCAAAGTTTTCCAGGAGTCTGCGCCACAGGAACTGACAGGAGTCTGCGCCACAGGAACTGAATTGTCATCTGAGGGGAGAATTTCAGACGAATTACGGTAGTTTAGATGCACTTGATGGGTTTGGTTTGCGCCGATTATCGGCTTCAAGTGGAGAATAGAAGCTGCCGGTATTTTCTGGCGTGCAGACTCCTAGGATGTGTGAAGCGTTTCTTTATCGTCGCCACCGTCGTAGTAAAGCGGTGCGCCCTCGGATTCGCCGATGCAACGCTGCACAATAGCCGGGAAACCACGCGTCTGTAGTTGTAACACGGCTTTGTCAATGATAAAGCATGATTCAGGGGGAGCAGACAGAAAGACATTCAGGCAAATATATGCAATAATTACTAATTGGTTTCCGGATACATGTCCGGCACGAAATGTTGCGTATCCATGGGCGGGCGCACATACCCCGTGTCTCCCTGCAGGTTCGGCAACTGTATCGGTGGTGGCTTGATTTCTCGGTACGGAACGAGACTGAGCAGGTGGTGAATGCAATTCAGCCTTGCCCGTCTTTTGTCATTCGAGACTACGACATACCAGGGCGCTTGTGGGATATCAGTATAGAGAAACATCTGGTCTTTGGCCCGCGAATACTCCACCCACAGCTCCCGTGATTTCAAATCCATGGGACTGATTTTCCAGCGCCTCCTCGGGTCGTCGATTCGGCGCTGGAAGCGTCGTTCCTGCTCCTCCGCACTGACCGAAAACCAGTACTTGACGAGCTTGATACCCGAGTGTATCAACAACCGTTCGAACATTGGGCAGGCCCACAGAAACTCGCGATATTGTTCGTCGCTGCAAAACCCCATCACGCGTTCAACGCCCGCGCGATTATACCAGCTTCGATCGAACAGAACCATTTCGCCCGCACCGGGCAAGTGGGACACGTAGCGCTGGAAATACCACTGTGTCATCTGTCTTGCGCTCGGCTTGGCGAGCGCCACCACTCGGCAAACACGTGGATTGAGCGGTTCGGTGATGCGCTTGATAGTACCTCCCTTTCCAGCGGCATCCCGGCCCTCGAAAAGCACAACGAGCTTGAGCTTTTCCGTCACGATATATCGTTGTAGCTTTGCAAGTTCAACCTGAAGCCTCCGCAATTCAGCCACGTACAGCTTCTTGGGCAGCCGCTTCACCCGTTTGTCGTGTGATTGAGACATAACCCTCGTGCCAGCAGCGTCTTGCGATCTAACGATATTCTCCGATTGAACCGAATATACGCTCTAATTCACTCAAGTAAACTCCTGGTTCCGGTAGATTCGGGACTAAGGAGGAACCGCGACGGACTACTTAAGTGATACGGAATTCTTTTACACCGATACGCCATCGAATGCAAAACGGCAGCCACAGCGGACAACGTGCGTCTCAGCGCAGATTCGGCTTCGAGACACGCATGTTGCATGCAGGACACATTCCGGACGCTGTAACGGGCGCCCGTGCTGTACCCATTTACCAGACAACATCGTACGTGTTCGAGAGTGCGGAGTTTGCGGCACAGCTCTTCGATCTCAAGCAGTACGGTAATATTTATACGCGCATCAACAATCCAACGACGGCCGTTTTCGAAGAACGCGTCGCGTCGCTTGAAGAAGGCGCGGGAGCAGTTGCGACATCAAGTGGTATGGCAGCCCAATTCGCCACCATGATGACGCTTCTGGAGCCGGGCGATGAAGTCGTGTCGTCTTCGCATCTGTACGGAGGTACTCGCACTCAGTTCGTGCATACGTTCCGCAAACTCGGCGTGACAGTTCACTTCGTCGATCCGTCCGATATTCACGAATGGGCATCGGCCATTGGACCGAAGACCAGGGTCCTTTATGGGGAAACCGTCGGCAACCCACAGGGTAGTGTACTAGACACCGAAAGGATCGCGGAGCTGGCCCGGGCCCACTACCTGCCACTGGTGATCGACAACACCTTCGCTACGCCGTATCTTTGTCGCCCCCTTGTACACGGGGCGAATATCGTCGTGCACTCGGCTACCAAGTTCATTGGCGGGCACGGGAATTCCATCGGCGGCGTCGTCGTGGAATCGGGTGAATTCGACTACAGCCACTATCCTTCGATTGCTGATCCGTCGCCGTCGTATCACGACCTGCGGTTCTACGATACCTTCGGCCACCAAGGCTTCTTGATGAAAACCCGTGTCGAAACGCTGCGCGATACGGGTGCTTGCCTGTCACCGTTCAATGCGTTTCTGCTCATTCAGGGGCTCGAGACCCTGGCGGTACGCATGGAGCGACACGTGGCGAACGCGCAGGCAATCGCGGAACATCTCGAGGCGCATCCGAAGGTGGATTGGATAGGCTATCCCGGACTGCCGTCGAGTCCCTACTATGATCTGGCGAAGAAATATTTGCCGAAAGGACCCGGAGCGATTTTCTCTTTCGGGTTGAAGGGCAGACCGTCCTTCGCTCGGGCAGCCGGCAAAACGCTCATCGATTCGTTGAATCTGTTTTCACACCTGGCTAATGTGGGAGACGCGCGGAGCCTTGTCATCCATCCTGCCTCGACGACACATCAGCAACTTTCGGACGAAGAGCTTGAAAGCAGCGGAGTCGGACCGGGCATGATTCGCCTTTCCATCGGACTGGAAACCAAAGAGGACCTGCTATGGGATCTGGATCAAGCCTTGCATGCGATCTGACGCTCAACTCGGTACTGTCCCCCCAACTCAAGGCCAGGTACCAGGATCAGCACAAGATCCGGCAGGCGCTTGCCGGTAAAGGGACGATCGCCATGGTCGGTCTGTCCACCAAGAGACAGAAGGCCAGTTTTTTCGTCGCTACGTACCTGCAATCGCTCGGTTTTCGCATCATTCCGGTGAATCCGTACGCCGACACAATCGTGGGAGAAAAAGCGCACCCGTCACTCCTCGACGTGCCAGACCCGATTGACATTGTGAACGTATTCCGTCCTCCTCACGCGTGCCCGGAGCTTGCACGCCAGGCGGTTGAGATCGGCGCCAAGGTCTTCTGGATGCAGCTACGTATTGTTAGCGAAGAGGCCGCTGCGATCGCCGAAGAAGCGGGGCTTACGGTCATCATGGACCGTTGCGTCAAGATGGAATACGGTCGTTACGACGGAACTATGCATTTTGTCGGCATGAATACCGGAATTGTTTCCGCGAGGCGGGCCCGGCACGTGATCTAAGAGCTCCCCGCAAGCCAGTATCACTGACTGTGCCATTGTCAAACCGGAGGGTATTCATGCGCGGTTGCGCCGTAGTCCTTGCTTTTGTTGTCCTCGTGGCCTTCGCCCATCATGGCGATCCGATGCTGGGCTTCACCGCCAAACGGGCCGCCGAGCAGCGGGCACTGGAGGAGAAATATGATGCTCTTCTGAGCGCGGAAAACCTCCGTGACTGGATGAAGAGCATGACGGCCAAGCCACACCACGTGGGATCGCCGCACGCGAAGGCGAATGCCGAATTCATGGTGGATCTGTTTCGCTCCTGGGGCTACGAAACGGCGATCGAGACCTTCCACGTGCTGCTGCCGACACCGAAGCGACGCGTGCTCAGACTAGTCGAGCCGCATTCGTTTACGCCGGAATTGCGCGAACCGGACATCGAGGGCGATGCTACGTCCACAATACGATTGGACCGGCTGCCGCCGTACAACGCCTATTCGGCGGACGGCAACGTGACGGCAGAACTCGTATACGTCAACCAGGGACTTCGGCGAGACTACGAAGAGCTGGAGCGACGGGGCATTGATGTTAAGGGCAAAATCGTCATTGCTCGCTACGGTGGTGCGTGGCGAGGCATAAAGCCGAAGGAGGCCGCTGAACACGGTGCTGTAGGATGCATCCTTTATTCGGATCCACGCGATGATGGGTATTTCCAGGGTGACGTTTATCCGAAGGGGCCGTACCGGATGGAGTACGGCACGCAGCGGGGCTCGGTGCTGGACATGCCGTTGTATCCAGGCGATCCGCTTACCCCGATGGTGGGAGCAACCGAAGACGCCGAACGGCTGTCGAGGGAGGAGGCGCCGACGCTTTTGACGATTCCTGTGCTTCCAATTTCGTATCACGATGCTGCCGAATTGCTCAAAGCGCTGGATGGCCCGGTGGCTCCGCCGTCGTGGCGGGGAGCCCTGCCGTTTACGTACCACATCGGCCCAGGCCCAGCGAAAGTGCATTTGGAGCTTGAATTCAGCTGGGATCTCGTGCCGGCGTACAACGTGATTGCAAAAATGCAGGGGGCTGATTTCCCTGATCAGTGGGTCTTGCGCGGCAATCACCGGGACGCATGGGTCTTCGGAGCAGCGGATCCGATCAGTGGAATAGTTACACTTATGGAAGAGGCTCGGGTGATTGGTGTGCTTGCGAAGCAGGGCTATCGCCCCCGACGTACGCTGGTCTATGCCGGGTGGGACGCTGAAGAGCCGGGCCTTCTGGGTTCGACGGAATGGGCTGAAGAGCACGCCGACGAACTCCGCGCCAAAGCGGCAGTCTACATCAACTCGGACGGCAACGGTCGTGGGTTTCTCCGCATGGGCGGATCGCACACGCTTGAAAGGTTCGTTAACGAAGTGGCACGGGACGTGACGGATCCACAGACCGGAGTGACCGTCGAACGGCGCCTGCGGTCGCGCCTGCAGGTCGGCGGCGACACCGAGGCGGACAAGAGGAACGACCTCCGATTATTGCCGCTCGGTTCAGGCTCGGACTACAGTCCGTTTTTGCAGCACTTGGGGATTGCGTCACTCAACATTGGATACGGAGGCGAAAATGGCGGTGGGTCGTACCATTCGGCCTACGACTCGTTTGATCATTTTATCCGCTTCGGCGATCCTCGCTTCGAGTATGGCCTGGCGCTTGCTCGGACTGCGGGGAGGATAACGCTCCGCTTTGCAAATGCAGACGTGTTGCCCCTGGCACTGACGAACTGGGTTGACAACGTGGATGGGTACGTTGAAGACGTGCAAAGGCTGGCAGATACTGCGCGCAAAGACACCGAGCGCCACAATGCACTTGTCGATTCGGAGGCGTTTGCTCTTGCGGCAGATCCTACAACCATCTATGTGGCACCGAAGCGCAAGGATATCGTCCCGCATCTGAATTTTGCTCCGCTACATAACGCGATGGTGGCCGTCAAAAGGAGTGCGGAGGCCTACGATCGCGCGATGGAGGAGCATGTGGAATCGCTCGATGTGTCGACGCGGGCGGCGTTGAATGACATACTGTTGCGCCTGGAGCAGACCATGACGCGCGCCGAAGGACTTCCGGGACGGCCTTGGTACCGCCACCACATCTATGCGCCGGGGTACAATACGGGGTACGGAGTCAAGACTCTTCCAGGCGTACGGGAAGCCATTGAAGAGCGGGACTGGCAGGAAGCATCCGTCCAGATCGAAATCTTAGCGGGTGTAATGAACTCCGTGGCTGCCGCTATCGACGACGCGTACTCCACGATCAACCCTGACTAAGTGTGCCGATTGACGATACGCTGAGTACTAGCGCCGAGCGGGTACAAGCGGCGCTACGAGCACGAGGCCTGCCGTGCCGCGTCATAAACCTCACGCAGTCCTCCCGCACAGCTGAGGAGGCAGCGCGTGCCATCGGATGCGAGGTTGGACGGATCGTTAAGTCCCTCGTATTTCGGACAAAGTCATCAAGGCGGCCCGTGTTGGTGCTGGCAAGCGGCTCGAATCGCGTGGATCCAAAGAAGCTGCGCTCTCTAGTCGGCGAAAAGATCGGCAGGGCCGACGCCACCTTCGTCCGCGAGCATACTGGTTATGCAATTGGTGGCGTGCCGCCGCTCGGACATCCCAAGCCACTGGAAACGATCGTGGATCGCGATTTGCTGACCTTCGGCACAGTGTGGGCGGCTGCCGGTACACCGTATTCCGTCTTTCCGCTTGCGTCCGGTGCCATAGGCGGGCTCGGCCAGGTGGCGGATGTCAGGGCGTAGGGTTGCGGCCAAGAAGTATATTGACGCCCTTCAGCACGAGATGTGGATCTGAGCAGTCGACAGCCTGGACATGCTCGTTTAGAATGGAGTGCCAGCCACCGGTAACGACGACGAACGGTCGCTGTCGGAGCTCTCGCGTGATACGATGGAGCATTCCGCTGATCTGATCGATAAAGCCGGCCATTATGCCGGCCTGAAGGCCCTCTTCAGTGGATCTGCCGATGACGGTATCGGGAAGCCGGAGATCTACCGCGGGGAGCTGCGCCGCAGCCTGTGCCAGAGCGCGTGCGGTTGTGCCAAGACCGATTCCTATGGAGCCGCCTAGATACTTGCCAGCAGCGTGAAGCACATCGTAGGTGACGGCGGTACCGGCGTCTACGACAACAACAGTGCGGCCCTTCGCGTACAGGTGGTGTGCGCCCGCGACCGCCGCCAAACGGTCTGCACCCAAAGGGGTTTCGTATGCGATTTCAAACGGCAGCTGCAGTTTGACGTGAACGTGCATGACGGGTAGGTCGCGTAGGACTGCGGCAACCGGCCCCGTGCGCGTGGGAACGACGCTCGAAATCCCCACGCGGTGTGCGTTATTCGCGTGGATTCGCCGCAAGAATGCCGCTTCCCAGCCCTCGTCGAATGGTATGCACCATGTATCCACGAGCCGCGAGCCCGAGAATAGGCCGCCTTTGAGTGCGCTGTTTCCGATGTCGAGCGCCAGATGCATCGACGCTCAGGCTGTACGGCGATGGCTGGCCACCTCGCCGGCATGACAGATTTTGGTCCCGTTTTCGGTCCGAAGCCGCAATGCCCCCGTTTCGGTGATGCCTTGAATGATACCACTGGTCCGGCCATCGCGTAGCGACCATGTGACGGTTGCGCGGTGTCCTATCCCGTCAAGCCGTGCGCTGTACGCCACCCGTAGGCCTCGTGCGTTGGACTGTAAGCGGTCATAGTACGACTCTATGCGCAACAGAATATCGGCCAACAGTGTCGCTCGTGAGATCTGCCGACCGGTTTGAAGCATCAGGCTCGTAGCCTGATCCTCGAGGCCAGCGGCAAAGTCGCGTTGGTTCACGTTCAGTCCCACTCCGAGTATAACGGTTCGATCCCCTGCTATTCCGGTGGTTGACTCGAGCAACATCCCGCAGCACTTGCGACCTTCGAGGAGGATGTCATTTGGCCACTTGATTGAGGTGTCCAGTGGCGATGTGACAGCATCAACGGCCTCCGCCACGGCGATGGAGGCACAGAGCGTGATCAGGTTTAGCTTTTCGGGCGCGAACTGCGGTCTTAGTACGACGGAGAAGAGCAGGTTTTGTCCTGGCGCCGCATCCCAGATCCGACCCAAGCGACCACGGCCTGCAGTCTGGTACTCAGCCACAACAGTGCTACCTTCTGAAGCCGCCTGCGCAGCCCACTCCATAGCTACTGTATTCGTCGATGGTACCGACGTAAATGCACGCAGTGGACGGCCGAACCGGCGGGTGCCCAACAGCGTGCGGACCTGTGCAGCCAGTGGAGGCGTCATCCGTCAACTGCTAGAGCGTCTTTCGTATACATCTGCAAAAGAAACGCGTCGGTGGAATGATTCTACTAATAAATTGGTCCGATGTACCAGTCCTTCGGGCCCGATGGTGAGCAAGCTGCGACCGCCTTTTCTGTTTAAACCACGCCACACTCCTAACGTGCACAAGTGACGTCGGTTAGGGACAATGACGACGAGGCTCTGCACGTGACAGAAAAGCCGAGTACGGACTTGCCGGGTGGCCAATACTCGCCTCGCCACATACTGGATTTACATACCAAGGTGGCATTATCCCGGGGCGGACAGAGCCGGCTCTGCATAAGCGCCGGTTTTCCGATACGGCGACCAGTTATAATACGTTCGCGATGTGCGAACGGTGCGCTCGGCGTGCAGGGGCAGCTTCAGTCTCGAATGAAACCGGTACTGAAAAGGAACCCACCGCGCATCGGGCCCGAGCCGCAGGCTCAGGTAGAAGCGGCTGTATTCTCTATAGAACAGTCGGGATTCTGCGCGCTCGACGTAGAGTCCGGTGGTTCCGCCGGTTAGGCGATCAATGTGATACCGGACGTGACGTATTGGCTGAGAAGTGCCGAGCGTCGGATGGGTGAGGACCTCGACAACACGGGTCGCGCGGCCCATCAGCAGTGTGTCTGCAGCAATACTGTATACGAATTCTTCATGGTATCTTTCGTCGAAATACGGAGTGTCAGTGGGCAAGACGTGCTGCCGGAGCGATTCCAGCTTTTCAGTGCTGAGATTCAGTTCTTGCCTGCGGCCGAACAGACCGCCTTCAAACGACCCCGTCGTATCGGCAATGAGCAGAGTCGCCTGTCCGGGACCCTCGATGCGCACGGTTCGTTCGGTTGTGGCCCGCTGCGATCGTAACTGCACCTCGGTGCGCGAGGTCCACGTGTAGGCGAATGGCAATTCCTGCGCAAAGGCTTGATTCAGCAGGCTGTCATGTGCTGCACTTAGGACCTGAAGTACGCGGGCTTGTTCGTCTGCTGCTTGAGGGATCCCGCGTGCGGGCCCGTCGGCACACCCTGTAAGCTGGAATACGACGAGCACCATAAAGAACGCTGTCATCGTACGAGATGGCGAAGGTATTCCAAATCCTGTGACCAAGCCGGCGACACCTGCGTTTGAACGTGAATGTCGAGTGGCCGTGGAGGCTGCCCGGGAAGCGGCGCACCTCATTCGATCGGCCGTGGGGAGGCTTCGTGCGACGGACGTACGGGAAAAGGGGACGAGTGATCTTGTCACGACTGTGGACGAGGCTTCAGAGGCACTTCTGATTCGGCGGCTAGGGAATGCGTTTCCACGTGACATCGTGCTGGCGGAAGAATCGGCCTCTGTTACGTCGGACGCCGCGAACGGCCGCCGATGGATAATAGATCCGATTGACGGGACAACCAACTTTGCCCACGGCGTGCCGCCGTACGCTCTAAGTATCGCCTTGGAACGGGCAGACAAAGTCGTACTTGGGATCGTACTCGAGGTGGGCTCCGGTGACATTTACGTGGCAGTCAGAGGACACGGCGCATTCCTCAACTCCGCTCCGATTCGTGTGAGCGATTCGAGGCATCTGAACAGTAGCCTGGTAGCAACGGGATTTCCGTATCGGGCATTCGATCACGGCACTACGTACATGGACGTGCTGTATCGCTTCATGGAAAGCACGCGCGGTGTTCGGCGCTATGGAGCAGCATCTGTCGATCTGGCCCTCGTCGCTCGCGGGTCGTTCGACGGTTTTTTCGAGACGGGCCTCATGCCGTGGGACGTGGCCGCCGGAATGCTACTGGTTGAAGAGGCAGGTGGTCGCGTGACCGACTATTCGGGACGGTCCGGCCCGATTCGTGAGCGGCAAATCGTCGCATCGAACGGATACGTACACGACGAAATGCTTCGCATCCTTGCACCGATGCGTTCCGTGCGCTCGTAAGGGGAACCCCCTTCGCAGGGTTCTGTACGCTCCCGGCACGCATTGGGGTCTACAGATCCGTCATATGTCAGATTCCGGTTTCGGATTGCTTCGCGGTAAAAAAGGCGTCATTTTCGGCGCCTTAAATAAGAAAAGTATAGCGTGGTCAATTGCTGAGTCGGTTTATCGTGAAGGCGGACGATTCGCGCTCTCCAACGCTCCTGTTGCCAAGCGGCTTGGCTCTTTGGACGCCCTCGCAGAAAAGACCGGCAGCCGGATTCTGTGGGCGGATGCGACCAGCGACAAGGACATTGAAAATTTGTTCGAGGAAGCAAAAAAGAGCTATGGCAAGATCGACTTCATCGTACACGCCATCGGAATGGGAGTCAACGTGCGCAAGCGCCGCGAGTACGACAGGCTCAATTACGACTGGTACCAGAAAACGCTGAATATTTCGTCGATCAGCCTCCACCGAATCGTCCACCATGCTCTCGAAACCGGTGCACTGGCCGACGGCGCATCAATCGTAGCGATTTCCTACATCGGCGCTCAGCGGACGTTTACGCGGTACTCCGAGATGGGCGATGCTAAGGCGCTTCTGGAGAGCATTGTACGTACGTGGGGATCGGTCCTCGGCAGGAGGGGGATCCGCATCAACGCCGTGTCACAGAGTCCAACCCGGACGACGGCCGGAATGGGTATCGCGGGTTTTGACGCCTTGTTCGAGTTTGGTGAGAGGCTCTCGCCGTTGGGTAACGCCGATGCGGCAAGCTGCGGCGACTACACGGTGACGCTGCTTAGCGATCTTACGCGAATGGTCACCATGCAAACCCTCTACCATGACGGAGGCTTTAGCTCCATGGGAATCTCGGAAGAGTTTGTCGAGCCCATGGTGAAGGCAGCTCAAAAAGCAGATCAGTGAACCGGCCATTTCGACCGATCCTCGACACCAAAATCTGACGTCGGGTACCTGATGGATGGGGTCGAGTGCAGTGTCGGCCACTATCCATTTCGTGCGTGTTGTGACGTTTAGCGCCCGAGATGCTCATTGAGGAATCGTCGCGCAAGTTGCTATTCGTTGTCACGAGGCTTCGATTAGGCGCCGCCGAAAGGTCAAGAGGGGAGGACAGTGGCCGAGAAGAAATTGATCGTAGAATTGCGTCTACTGCCCGCAAACTTGCTGTGTGACTGCTGATATGGAAGGGCCATTTAAATGGCTGCGCTGACGCCGCGAAAAACAGTGGAGGGATTCGCGATTTGTGTACCCGATCTTGTCCCAGGTCAATACGCCTACTACGGCAGCAGAGTATCTGTGAACGGAGTGGCTCCAGACGGAGCAGCTGCAAGTGGAGGTGCTTGATTATATATACGGTATCGTCGTTACTTCGGACCGAACTTTGGGCAACGCAATGCGCCTTTTGCTCTTCGCCTTAGCACTCATAGCAGGTTCTTGGGGCTGTCCCCTAGCGGCGCAGTCGCTGTCAAACGATCCGGCGTTGGCCACACAATCGCCGTCTGCAGCACGCCTGACCGACATTGGCTCCACGATCCACTACGTAGTCACGAAAGGAGCTACCATCTACACCGAGCCTGACGGCAAAAGGCCGTACGTGCGGCTTCGGTTTCGGGAACCTGTCTACGTTTTGTCGACCGAAAACGGCTGGAGTAGGATCCATACTCAGGACGGCGCGAGAGGCTATATCGATGCATCGGACGTCTCGAACGTCTGGATTTGGGTGTCCAAACACCGCAAGCGCGTGTACCTCTACCGAGGTCTGGCTCTTGTGCTCGAGGTTCCGGCAGATTTCGGGTACAACGCAATCCTTGACAAGGAAAAACGAGGCACCGAAGCTAATCCGGATCATTGGCGCACGCCCGAAGGAGCGTTTTTCGTCGTTAGGAAAAACCCATACAGCCAGTTCTACAAAGCGTTACTTCTCAATTACCCGAACGCCGAAGACGCCGAGCGCGGCCTTCGAACGGGGCTCATTAACGAGCGGCAGTACGAGTCCATCATGCGCGCCGACGAGACTTCGTCGGTTCCACCAATGAACACTGCGCTCGGAGGGTACATCGAAATTCACGGCGACGGGACGGGCCGTGCCGCGAACTGGACACAGGGGTGTGTTGCAGTACGTAACGATCACCTCGATTTGCTGTGGGAGGCAGTCAGCGTCGGAACACCCGTGATTATCGAAAAATGAGTATTCCCCTTGACATCTCCGATATCTGCCAACGAGCAGAAGTATACGCGCAATAGTCGCATTGCGCAGTGGCACCTGGACTCAGTGCTCCGCGCTATCTATGAGCTGTTGTCCACGACTGGTGCGAAGAGCATACTTGACGCTGGCTGCGGGGAGGGCTTCGTGACAGGATTCATCGCCTCGCGTGACCCGACGCTTTCCCTAACTGGCATGGACTTGAATCAGGCGGCTATCGACTACGCCACGCGCCGGTTTGGCAAGCTTGCACGGTTTCAGACTGGTAGCGTCTATAGGCTGCCATTCTCCGACAACTCGTTCGACCTGGTACTGTGTAGCGAGGTCCTGGAGCACCTACGCGATCCTGATCTTGCGGTACGTGAGCTCAAACGGGTAGCCCGAGGTCACGTCCTCGTGACCGTGCCCCGCGAGCCTCTGTTCAAGTGGACGAATAACCTCAGCCGTGCGCTGGGCTTCAGTATGGACCCCGGGCACGTTAATTTTTGGACCGGTACGTCGTTTCGAAAATATATTTGTGCCCACTTCGCCGATCCGATATTTGCCCGCAAACACTTCATATACCAATTGGCTCTTGGACGCCCCTAACCGTGAAACGAATCTTCTTGGGCAAGGCTGGCGTATTTTAAGAAGAAAGTTGCACGTAAGCATTGAACGTGTCGATGGCCTGCTCCGTGCGTACATATACGAGCTTTTTGGTACTTGCTGCTTGTGCCCTGTCCGCTGTGGCACAACAGCGCATGCCGAAGCCCCTGTCATTCGACGAGGGACTAGGGGAGGGGCCGGTATACGTTGTACCGGTCGAAGGCATGATCGACAACGGGCTCGCGCGGTACATTCAGCGTGCGTTGGGAGATGCAGATGCGGACGAGGCGTCGCTCGTGCTCTTCCACATGGATACGTTTGGTGGACTTGTCGATGCGGCAGACGGAATTCGGCAGGACCTACTCGATGCGCCGATGCCGACTGTCGCATTTATCGACAAGAATGCAGCGTCCGCAGGTGCGCTGATATCATATGCCGCTGACCGGATCGTAATGGTTCCCGGCGCTTCTATCGGAGCGGCGACGGTTGTCGAAGGCGCGTCGGGCGAGCAGGCGCCGGACAAGTATCAGAGCTACATGCGTGGATTGATGCGGTCCACGGCGGAGGCCAACGGACGCGATCCGCAGATCGCGGAATCAATGGTTGATGCGACACTTGAGGTTCCGGGCGTTTCGGAAGCCGGCAAGGTACTGACGCTGTCGTCAAATGAGGCGCTGAGCCTCGGTGTTGCCGACAGAATTTTGGAGTCCACCGAAGAGGTGCTGAGTGCATTCGGGCTGGCTTCATCGACTGTAGTTGCCCACGAAGAAAGCACCGCAGAGCGCATTCTACGATTTTTGGGCTCTCCCGTACTGCAGTCGCTCTTGATGCTCATGCTGCTGGGAGGGCTCTATTTCGAGCTACAGACGCCCGGCGTCGGCTTCGCGGGCGCCATTGCCCTCGTCGGCGCGGTGTTGTTTTTTGCGCCTCACTATCTGTTAGGCTTGGTCGAAGTCTGGGAGATCGTCTTGTTTGTGATCGGAGTGATGCTCATCCTGGCGGAGCTTTTCGTCATTCCGGGTTTCGGGGTCGCGGGTGTGTCCGGCATCATATTGGTTCTCGTGTCGCTCGTGGTGTCGCTGGTCGGAAACGTCGGATTCTCGTTTCCTCCGATACCGTCGTTTACGCCCGCCATCTTCACCGTTGCGGTGACCATGGCCCTCCTCGTAGTGGTGACGATCGCATTGGGGCGCACGGTTGGGCAAATGCACAGTTTCAGTCGCTTGGTTTTAGCTCCCGAGCTCGCAAGCTCTTCAGGCTATACATCGGCGGAGACTCACGACGAGTACATGGGTCGGACAGGCGAGACGTTAACGACCCTCCGACCGTCCGGGGCCATGGACATCAATGGCAGACGAGTAGACGTCATCGCCGACGGAGAGTTTATCGGTAAAGGGGAGCACGTCCGCGTTGTCAGCGTGCGCGGCAGCCGTGTGGAGGTGCGACGCGTGCACAATGCCGAGTCGTCCTGACACCACGTACGATCACATTTTGAATTCCGGTTCGTGGAGCTTCTAATACCATTATCGTTCATTCTTGTCGGCTTCGGCTTGATCGTCGTCGAGGTATACCTGATTCCCGGATTCAACGTGGTCGGCGTTTTGGGATTCCTGCTCATCGTATTCGCCATCGGATACGTATTCTCGGAGATGGGACCCGCCGGCGGGGCCGTTGCCCTTGCCGGATCGTTGGCCACTGGCACGATGTTGTTCTACGGACTCTGGAAGTCTGGTGCGTGGGACCGGTTCATTCTTGCAGCGAGCCTACGCCACGACGTTGATGTGGCAGCGCGTGAGCATGAACATCGGTCGAGGTATCTCGGCAAGACTGGTGTGGCCATGACGCCGCTGAGGCCAACGGGCGTCGTAGAAATCGACGGGGAACGGATCGAAGTGGTAACCGAAGGCGAGTTTATTGCCTCTGGTAGCAGTATCCGCGTCGTAGCGATGGATCGCAGGCGTTACTTCGCCCGCCTGGAAAACACCGAGGACGCAAAATAACCAACTACCTCGGATCGCAGCACTGCACCCGCAGTGAAATCGACCAGGTACGCCCCAGTAGATACCGAGTCTCAGTCAAGATCACGGTCGGACCAGTTTCGTCGTGGATCGGAGTGGCCTCGTAGAGGTTTCGATCCGCTTCGTTGAGCCGGTTGGTGACATTGAGCACGTCTATTCTGAGCCGTAGCTCCGTACCGCCGACGGGGCGGCTGTAGGCCAATCCGACGTCGAATCGCTTAAACGGATCGAGGCGATGGGCTCGCCTGGTAGGATCCCGGAATTCGTGCACCCCGAACCTCAGACCCTGCCGCACGTCTGTGGCTAAGAGATCATAGTACGGCTGGCGGAACCCCCATATACGACCCCATCCGCCGCGCCAGCGTGCCGACAACAAGAGATGTGCGTGTGGCTTCCAGTCGAGGGCGAACTCTAATCGGTGGGGCTCGCTCCAGGGAACAGGCATTACACGCACCGAATCACGGAAGCCGTATTCCCGCTCCGCCACGCTGTATTCGTATCGAACGGATGTCTTGAGCGCCTGTGTGTTTCTGGCAAGGATGTACGCGTTACCCCACGCGAATCCTTTCGCAAGTGCGATGAATCCTGCTTGGGTCTGAATGTATTGGACTCGCTCGTCGAGGGTTTCCTCCGTATCTGCTACCCACAATGTAGGATAGTCGATGCGGTACAGGCGTCGCTGGTCCTTGACATACCGCTCGAAGCGGATGCTCCAGTTTGGCAGCATCTGGACGCTGACTCTGAGTGAATGATGAAATGCCTTGGGCGGCGGTAGTGACCCGTCCACCGGCATCCAGAACCGGGTAGACGGCACCAGCGTGCTGGGACTGATGGTAGAGACGTCGAATTGATTGAGGAACTGGGAATACACGCCCGTTGCTCCACGGACGTTGAATCGCAGCCGGTCACCCAGGAAGACTTTCCATTGCGCCGAAAAGCGGGGCTCAAGGTACCATTTGCCGCTCGAGGCCAGATACGTGAAGCGGGAGCCTGCAGTCACCATCAGCGAGCGGTTCAGATCGAGCTCCTCTTCCACGTGAAGCGCGAGACGATGGGAAGCTCTGGTGTGGGAAATCGTGCGTGGAAAAATGGTCGGTATCCGGAAAGAGTGCCACGTATTGATGGACTCGAATCCTGCCAGCAAAGTGCCAGCATCGTGATCGATTTCGGCGCTGGATTCCAGAACTACCTCCGTAATCCGGTTCCCGTCGTCGGTCGGTGCAGCGTCGATGAAAAGCCGTTCACCGAGGAAGAAAAGCCCGCGGGGTATCAATTCGGCGTTCTGCCGGTCAAGACCGGCATATGTATGCCTAAGACTGTAATGGCTGCCGCGCATCTGCGTCTTAACGACGGCTTTGTCCGTGGCCAGGTACGTCCACGTCAACTGGCCGTTGCTGTTGGTCCAGTCGTATCGATCCGGATCCGTAGTGGCTTGGTCTTCCACTTCTTCTGCAACCGCGGCGATGAGCTGCCTGCCGTGCATCTTGTTATCGCCGAGGTAAAAGGATGCGTTAAGCGAGTGATGCCGTTTGAACTGAATTCGACTTGCCAGGTGAAGGTCGGTGTAATCGATGAAGGGAATGTCTGCCGCAGGCACTTTACTCAGGCGGTTGATCAGTATATCATAATAGATTGGGTTCAGGGCTTTTACGGGATACAGACTTGCCTGCAGCAGAAAAACATCCGGGTTGTTCCACGACTGCAGTAGATTATCGATACTTCCGCTTCGGATTGTGGACCACCAGTTTTCCCAGATACTTTTCCGAAAGGCCCCTAGAAATTCCACCCGCGTGCGCCCGCGCACGGTGAAGGCTGCGTTGACGCGTGCATTGATGTTCATGGGATCGAACAGCATGTCCACCGGCAGGGTGTTTTCGTCCTGCACTGCGTGTTCTGCGTTGATTACTCCGGCCAGGTAGCTGCCCTTAGCCGCACCGAATCCGGCCTTATCCACGCTGACACGACCGATGGCGTTGGCGTTGAAAGCTCCGGTAAACCCGAAGCTGTGCACTGGTTCGTAGATGGGGCTGCCGTCAAGGAGAAACTGGGTTTCGCCGGCTTTACCTCCCTGTATATGGAGATCCGACGACACTTCACTTACACGGACCCCGGCAATGTCGTTGATGTTGCGGATGATGTCCGCCGTGCCCATGCCGCTAATCCTTGTAACGTCGTCGGCGAGCATTATGTCGCGGAAGGGGAGTTCCATCTCCCGCAAGTGTGCGTCACCCAAGACGATCAATGGCTCGAGATTGATTGGTTGCACTTCCATCTTGAATTCGACGTTGACGGAAGAATCCGGCCAGATTACGACTTTCTGCTCTTGGGTTCGGTATCCTAAGTAGCTGACCTGCACGAGGTATTCGCCCGGATACCGTCTCAAAAACAGAAAGCGGCCGTCGCTGTCCGTCGGCAGTTCGTCCGATGCGACGGAATCCGAGGTTTCCATGATGCGAACGGTTGCCCCCGGCATGGTGGTGCCCAGGGATGCGTCGATGACATTTCCTCGAAGTCGCGCATACACGTTACGTCGCGGCCGGATGCTCAAGGTCCCGCTGGGGAGCCGGAACCACACAAGCCCCGTCCTGTCGAGAAGTGTGGTCAGATCCTGCGTCGCGGAGCTCCCGACTGGGTACGTCCACGCAGTGTACTTGCCGCCAAGATGCCGGATGTCGTAAATGAGGTCCACGCCCCACGCTTCCTGGAACCGGACCAGCGCTTCCACCAGGTCGAGTTCTGCTGCGCCCGTCGAATGGCTCTGCGCGGGTGCGGGCTCGGAACCAAGGCTGGCAGCAATGCCGACTATCGCTACGGCACGTAGTAGCTGCCGGAAGGTGTCAGACATAAAGAAGGCCCGGTCCGATCGAGTCTATTCACACCCGGACCAGGCCTCACCGAAGCACGGGCCATCGGCGCCCTTACTCTACCGTTGGGTCGGTGATCTCGTAGCCACCCGGTACACTGCGATAGCTGCAGTTCAGCTCACAAATGGCGTGGATGATCTCCTCTTCATTCGCTGGGCTCTCGATGAGCACTCCGATTCGCTTGTCCAGGAGGTTGTCGGAGGCAACGTTTATGTCAACGTCATACCGGCGCTCGAGTTCTTCAAAAATGGTGCCGATTGAATGGTCGGCATACTTAAAACTCCTCGATGTCCAGCTGATAGCGTTCTCTACGCTAGGACGTTCCACCGCGACAGGAGCGGCTGTACCCTGGGATAGGGTGGCGGCCTGACCCGCCGACAGAATGAATCCGTCGTCGGGCTTCATGTGCGAAGCGAGTTGTACAGTTCCTTCTCGCACCGTCACATCGGTGGCTGGCGAATGTCCATGCGGCCAAGCGCGTACGTTGAATGCGGTGCCTAGGACTGTGACCATCCCATTGAAAGTCTGTACGCGGAAAGGCACGTCACCTTCGGTTACTTCGAACAAAACCTCACCGCGATTGAGCCGGACATCCCGACTACTGTTGCCGAAGTTCTTCGTATATGTGAGCCGCGTGCCGCTGTTGAGATGCACTGTCGAGCCGTCCGGCAGCTCGTGTACCAACTGCTCGCTGGGCAAAGCTTCGATCGTCGCCCCCCGATCAGACGTCACGATGCCTACGGCCAAAAGAACGGCGATACATGCTGCCGTTGCGTAGCGATATACCGGTCGTGTCGCCTTCCACGGGGAGGTGACCAAGCGAAGAAGCCGGTTCGGACGCCGCGGCGCGATTGCGGGTTGGAGATTCTGCCAGATCTGAGAGCCGGTACGGCGATACCACGCGAACTCAGGTTCAAGACCGTAGTAGCCGTCGGCCAAGTCCCAAATTTCCTCCAAGGCGGAGCTATCCTCCGGAGGAAATGCTGCTAGGACTTCGTCTGGTATGGGGGCTGGGGAGGGAGTATCTGTGTGGCTCATGGGGTTTGGCCAGATTGGAGCCTTTTCATTCGCTTGCGAAGATCCTTCATAGCCAATACGATGTGCGTATTGACCGTTCGCGGGGTAAGGTTCATCGCTTGCGCTACTTCGTCGTGGCTTAGACCTTCGAACCGAGTAAGCACGAATGCCATACGGCGCCTTTCGGGAAGCTCATCGATAAATCGATACAGCGCCTTTTGGACCAGATCGGCATGAACGTTTTCATCGGCTGAGGGTGCGGGGTCGGTAATACCGTGTTCGGGAAAAACGCCGTTTGTGCGACCAGCAGCACGCTGGCTGTTCAGGGCCAAATTACGCACGATCGTGTACAGCAACGCCTTCAGCGATCTGGCGGGATCCACTGTCTCGCGGATCTGCCACAGCTTCAGAAACGTGTCTTGCACAATGTCGCGTGCAACTTCCCGGTCCCGCGTAATCCCGAAGGCATACTGCAAGAGCCGGACCTGCATGGCCTCAAACAATTCCGAGAATGCCCGCTCGTCGGATTTCCGCAGTCGCTTGCTCCAGCTTACGAATGCTGCGTCCTGGGGTAACGGTTCGTTCTCGCGTACCGTTGGTTTTGCCATTTACGTTGTCCTTCTGTAGTACACGCCATTTCGGCGTAATGACGAAGCGTGCTTGTCCGTAAAAGAAGTAGGGGTTGCTGGCAGCCGCTTTGGTTGCTACACAACCATCAGGCATCCGCAACCGACGCTGCCTACAAAAACAACGTGTAACCGATCATATGCGGATTTGTTCATGCTGCTCAGGTTGCCATCACGCCCGCCATCGTTGCGGTCATCAGATTGGCGAGCGTTCCGGCGAGGACCGCCTTGAGGCCGAGCTGGGCGATTTCCGACCTACGTGATGGTGCGAGTGGTCCGATTCCGCCGATTTGTATAGCGATCGAGGCGAAATTGGCGAATCCGCAGAGCGCGAACGTCGCCATGATGACGGTCTTAGGCTCAAGCGAACCGGCTTGGATGGCTTGGGCAAGATCGAGATATGCCACGAATTCGTTGGCTGCCACCTTGATGCCTAGCAGGGATCCAAATTCCATTGCGTCCTGCCACGGTACTCCGATCAGCCACGCAAGCGGGGCGAACGTCCAGCCGAAGAGCCGTCCCAAGGACAGTTCGCCTCCGAACAGGCCCGCACCCGAGTTCAGCACATAGTCGATCAGTGCGATCAGCGCCAGGAAGGCTATCAGCATCGCGGCAATGTTGAGCGCGAGCTTGAGACCGTCTCCCGCGCCCGTCGCCGCGGCGTCAATGACGTTCTTGGACGGAGTCCCAACCGACAACTCTACCGATCCGTCGGTTTCGGGCTTGCCGGTCTCGGGCACGAGTATCTTAGCGATGATGAGAGCTGCCGGCGCAGCCATGACGCTGGCTCCGAGAAGGTGCTCGGCAAAGCGGAGTTGGGCTACGTCTATCGCGATGCCTTCGACAGCCGCGAACGGCGCTCCGAGAAATATGACATATGCTGCTAAGACCCCGCCGGCAATCGTGGCCATGCCTCCCGTCATGATGGCCATGAGTTCCGAGGTCGTCATGCGTTGCAGATACGGACGGATCACCAGAGGCGCTTCCGTCTGCCCGACGAATACGTTCGCCGCAACGGAGAGAGATTCCGCACCGCTAGTACCGAGGAGGCGGCGTACGATAAAGGCCATGCCCTGCACGACACGTTGCATGATACCCAGATGATACAGGACGGCCATCAGGGATCCGAAGAAGATGACCGTCGGCAGGACCTGAAAAGCTAACGACTGGCCCAGGCTCTGACCGCTGACCAGAGGAGATCCAGGCTCGATGCCGCCTTCGGGAGGAATGGCGATGTTGCCGAAAACGAAAATCGCCCCGTCTGTCGTGAAGTTCAGGACTAAAACAAAGATGGAGCTAATCCACCCGAAAACGACCTTGGGCCACCCGAGTGGTGCGAACCAGTCTCCGAGAGCGTGTCCTTGGAGCAAGAAGACTGCGAGTACGAGCTGCATGAGCAGCCCAATACCGACCATTTTCCAGTTAGTCTTTGTGCGGTTGTTCGAACACAGCCACGCGATACCAAGGATCGTGGCCAGACCCAAGAGTCCGCGTGCAAGGTCGAAGATGAAATCCATGGTGAACCGGTAGGTAGGATGGACGCGCGATCATAACATACGACCTCTGCGTGTATCTTCCGCGGTACGGGATTACCGATCCGGGAAAAGTGCGGATGCATGAGACGCTTTAGTGGTGAGGGGCCTCCTGGAGACGCTGCGGAGATCCTGAAGGGCCTCAACAAGCCGCAGAGGGAAGCGGTGCGAGCAACCGAGGGTCCTCTGCTTGTCATTGCCGGGCCGGGATCGGGGAAGACGCGTGTTCTGACGATGCGGATAGCCTATCTGCTCTCTACCGGCAGGGCGCGGCCACACGAGATCTTGGCGGTAACGTTTACGAATAAGGCAGCCCGCGAAATCAGGGAGCGGGTCACGCGACTGGTCGGAGAAGGTCTGGCCTCGGGGATGTGGCTCGGGACGTTTCACTCGGTATGCCGGAGACTCTTGGTTGCTGATTGCCAGCACCTGGGGTTTACGAGTGGTTTTTCAATTTACGATACAGACGATACCGAGCGTGCGCTGAGGCAACTGATGAAAGAACTGAGCATGGACGCGAAAGGGTTCAAGCCGTCCGCAATTCGTTCGTTGATCTCCGCGGCGAAAAACCGCAGGGAGTCTCCCGAGATCTTGGAGCGGGCTGCCATCCGCCCGATCCAAAAGGCAGCGGCTCGTCTTTACGGGCCTTACCAAGAGCGGCTCAAGCGGTCGAACGCGATGGATTTTGATGATCTGCTTCTGAAGCCGCTGGATCTTTTCGCGAAACGTCCGGACGTTCTTGCCAAATACCGGCGGCGCTGGACACATATACACGTCGACGAATACCAGGATACGAACCACGTTCAGTATCTGTTGACGAAAGAGCTGGCTGCGGGGCACCGCAACATCTGCGTGGTAGGAGACGACGCACAGAGCATTTATGCGTTTCGAGGGGCGGACATCACCAACATCATTTCGTTCAAGAATGACTACCCGACAGCGAAGGTGGTGCGCTTAGAACAAAACTATCGTTCGACGAAGACGATTCTTCGCATCGCCGAGGCGACGATCAAACACAACGTGGATCAGCTCAAGAAGCGCCTGTGGACGGAAAACGAAGAGGGTTCTCCAGTTGTACTTCTCCGGTGCCTGTCGGAAACCGACGAAGCGCGCAGGATCACGCAGACGATTCGCAGGCTGCGCGTCACCAACGGGTACCGCCTGCAGGATTTTGCCGTCTTATATCGCCTGAACGCGCAGAGCCGAGCTCTCGAGGATGCGTTGCGCCAAGATGGCGTTCCGTACCGGATTTTCGGGGGTATGTCTTTTTACCAGCGGAAAGAGATAAAGGACGCCTTGGCCTATTTGCGTCTCCTTGTTAATCCGAATGATCTAGAGAGTCTTCGACGTGTTATCAATTATCCCAGGCGCGGGATCGGCGGCGTGTCGCAGCAACGTCTTTTTGCGCCTGTAGCCAGCGGCACGATGACCCCGTGGGAGGCCATTGCGCGTCCGACCATGCCTGGCATCATCCCGAGTGCCAGGAAGAAGATTGCTGAATTCTGCGCCATGATTGTCGACTGCATGCAGGCATTGGAGCATGGCGATGTTGTCGAGATTGCCCGGAAGCTTTTTACCGACGCGGGGGTCATGCACGATTTGCGTGCCGGAAACACCGAGGAGGGACTGGTGCGGTGGGAAAACGTGCAGGAGCTCCTCAGTGCTATTGCAGAATACATGGCTGGAGCGGAAGATGAATCGTCGCTGGAGGGCTTCCTGCAGGAGATCTCACTCTTTACCGACGCCGACGAAAAAGACTCCGTGACTGATTACGTGTCACTGTTGACGCTGCACTCATCGAAGGGCTTGGAGTTTCCAGTGGTATTCATTGCAGGCCTGGAAGACGGGATATTCCCTTCGCACCAGAATCAGGAGGATCCGGTTAAACTTCAGGAGGAGCGGCGATTGTTCTACGTTGGTGTCACCCGCGCGGAAGCTCAGTTGTATCTTTCCTGCGCCGCACAGCGGTTCGTGTATGGACGGTCGGAGTCATACTCCGAGAGTCCTTTCGTTAGCGAAGTCGAATCGCTGCTGCTTCGCGACGTGGCTGGCCCTGAAGTGCGGATGAGAGGGTCTTTCGATAGCGTTGGTGGGCAAGTTGTCCAAAGGCGCTCTAGGCCGGTGGGGACAGGGCCTTCACGCGAATACGACCTCTCCGACATCGTGCCGGGGGCGATCGTGCTGCACCGGACGTTTGGGGAGGGTAAAGTGATAAAAGTATCCGGCAGAGATATCCGCAAGAAGGCAGTGGTGCACTTTAAGGGTCATGGCCACAAGAATCTGGTCCTGCGTTTCGCCAAGTTGGAGCGCCTGGATTAGCGGCTGATAGCATCGTCGATCGGTGGTCTGAGTCTGGCCTGCTCCTACTGGAAGTGAAATGGCTTGGCCTACCGAGTCCACATAAATACTGCTTGACAGCGTTCGCATACTGAGTCTTTCGGTGCACAACAGCCATCGTAGCGGGCGGTTGAAGGAGGGCGTTG
>JAAXGO010000111.1 GCA_012267425.1 Rhodothermales bacterium | reverse complement strand
CATGAGGTGGGCGCGCAAATCTTTCTCCACACAAGGCACCCCTAAATCCGTAAGCTGGCGTCGCATGATTTCTGCTTTTTTGGTGTTCCCGAGTTCCTGAGTGCGGACGGTGATCTGGCCAGGATGGACGCGGGCGTACGTCA
This sequence comes from Rhodothermales bacterium, assembly GCA_012267425.1. Classification (GTDB taxonomy): domain Bacteria; phylum Bacteroidota; class Rhodothermia; order Rhodothermales; family Bin80; genus Plut-88865. Next base: position 891 of record JAAXGO010000111.1, on the reverse strand, counting down.
AGACCTGCGGAAGATTGGCCATCTTGTGGCGCGCGGCAAGCCGCACGTGGAGGTCATAATCCTGACAGCGGGCAAAGCCGTTCCGGTATCCGTACTCCCGCAGCGTGGCGGTCCGGCCCATGATGGTGGTGTTGGTCAGGCTACAGCGGAACAAGAGTTGCGCGTGGATATCCGCTGAGGAGGTCGGCTGCCGTTTGATCTTTCTCAGCACGCGCCCATGCTCGTCCATGTCTTGCTTCCAGCCGCCGACTTGGACGCAGTCCGGGTGGCGATCGAGAAAGGCCGCCTGTTTTTGGAGCCGACCCGGGCGTGCCGCGTCGTCACTGTCGAGCAAGGCGATGTATTCGCCGCGCGCCAGTTCGAGCCCGCGGTTGCGCGTACGAGGAATCCCGAGGTTGCGCCCGTTACAGACGACGCGAACGCGAGGGTCGTCATAAGAGCGGAGCACTTCGACACTGCGGTCAGTCGAACCGTCGTCGATCAGCAGGAGCTCAAAATCCCGAAAGCTCTGTGCCAGTACGCTGTCAATGGCCGCGCCGACGTAGGCTTCCCGGTTATAGATCGGAATAAAGACGGTGACTTTGGGTGGATCGTGTGACGTCATAGCCGTGTGGAGGACTGACTTGCTTTGTGTCTCCCGTCTTGGATATACAACACGCGTCTTCTCAGGAATACTAAGCGCAGGGCGTCTCTCGTGCAACCGCAGATTGTCTACTGGCTGAGCCGTATGCTAACGCGCTTCCTCAACCTCCGTGGCCTCCGTTTGCGCAAGGCGAAAAGCCTGCATTTTGTAACCATAAACGGACAACGCTTCAAGCGGCTACAGCTTGCCGACTCGGCGATTGCGAGAGATATAGAACGCAATCTTGAAGTCTTCCAGGCTGACGATAT
>JAAXGO010000110.1 GCA_012267425.1 Rhodothermales bacterium | reverse complement strand
GTGGTAGAGGTATCGCTCGCTCCAGAAGAGCGGATCATTCAAGCGGGAAACATCCGGATGGTTGTCAACGCCGCTGGAGCAGGGATTTGTTCCAGATCAGGTCCACTTTCGAGTCCAGTTCGCGCGGCTAGCCTGCATTTCTCACCACGTGGCGAGGCGAAGTGCGTGAGAGGGCCGTCAGGACGAGGCGCGAGCCGGGCGGAGGAAAAAGGCGCGCGCAACATGGCCTTTAAGGTTTTTCACGAATCACGAGACACGAAACACGAATCACGGCCTTTTTATCACGAGCTTCGGCCGTCGGGTGGTGAGAAAGGCAGGTTAGTCGCCCGCGGGTTCGGGAACTTCGCGGGAACGGAACAGGCCCGCACCCTCGATCAGGCCTTCGAGCCGCGCCAGACGCTGATCCACGTCCCGCAGCAGGCCGCCGACCCACAGCGCCGCCGTCAAGATGAGCCCCGCCAGCACTGCGCCGACGCTCAGGATGCCGATCAGCTCCGCGCTCATGATCGCCTCATGTTAACCCGCTTTTCACATATGCCGGTGCAGATAGATGTGCGACGCTTCGTATCGTCGTCAGAGGGCCTTCGTCCTCCTATCAGATCATCGTTGGGGAGGCGTGGTGCCGGACGAGCGACGTGGAACGGTCAACCTCATTCCGTGATGGCGCTAAGAATAGCAAAAAATGAGATAATACGCTAAATTTTTTCATATTTAGGTCTAACTTGGTAGGCTGGATGTCGATTTGAAAGGAATCTCATGCTGCTACGCTTCGGCGTCTCCAACCATCTTTCGATCCGCGAACGTCAGGAATTGTCGTCCGTCGCATCCTCGCTGAGGGACCGGGACGAAGGGCTGATCGACTGCGCGGCGATGAACGGATCAATTGTGCCGGCAATCGTGATCTACGGCGCCAACGCGTCGGGCAAGAGCAATCTAGTCGCCGCGATGCGGTCAATGCGGTCAATGATTTTGTTGTCTCACGCCAAAGGGAAACCGGACGGAGGGGTGCCACGCTACCCCTTTAGACTCGACCCCGACTACTCCCAGAAGCCATCGCGTTTTGATATTGACTTCGTCATTGACGGTGTGAGGCATCACTACGGCTTTGAATCATCCGACTCTGCATTCGTGTCCGAATGGCTGTATGTTTTTCCCAAATCCCATCGTCGGACACTGTTCGAGCGGGTCGGCAATGAATTCAGCTTCGGGCGCAGCTTGAGAGGGCGGAACCAGATCATTGCCAGCCTCACCAGAACCAATAGTTTGTTCCTGTCAGCAGCCGCCCAGAACGGCCACGAGCAACTCTCAAGAGTGTACGGGTACTTCGGTTCCATTAAAGGCTTCCAGGAAATCGACATCTCCGGCCCCGTTGCTTCGGAGGAACTGGCTGAGCAAGAGGTGGATGCCCGAGTGATCGACTTTCTCAAAAGGGTTGGCACTGGGATCATCGGCTATCAGCGAAAGGAAACCAAGCTTTCTGAAGAAGAGCAAGCGTTTCATCGAGAGATAACAGAAGCTTTTAGAAAGCTGGGACAGACTTCGTTCCGCCCTGAAACGGATGTGGAAGGAAAGCGGGTATCCATCGAATTCGCCCATCGTGGGCGAGACGGCAAGGAAGTCTATTTTGAACTGGACAGGGAGAGCGCCGGCACACGCCGACTGCTGATCGTGCTCGATCTTGCATTTCGTGCGCTCGACCAAGGCGTGCCGCTCTTCATCGACGAACTCGACGCCAGCTTGCACACTCATGCCTGCGAGGCAGTGCTGAGTTTATTCTGCTCGCGGAAAAACAATCCCAAGGGTGCGCAATTGGTCGCAACGACCCACGACACGAACTTGATGAACTCGCCTGTACTGCGGCGGGATCAGCTCTGGTTCACTCGAAAGGACGCCGAGGGTGTAACAGATGTCTACCCGCTGACCGACATCCGAACTCGCAAGAGTGACAACATCGAGAAAGGGTATCTTCAAGGCCGCTACGGAGCAGTTCCCGATTTAAATCTGCCCCCAGGCCATATCGGCCCTGAAGCGGCGTGGTCCCCGCCGTGAGCCGAAGCGGCGTTTCACGCTCTTTTGCGAAGGCAGGAATATGGAACCGGCCTATGGACTAGAAGGCGCTGGGAATCTCAACGTCTGAACGATTCACTATGGGGACACGTTCAAAACCAGACGGGAAATTGTCTCCTTCGCGTCTCACATAATGCCTGTAAACTGCTCCTGTGTTCCTGTTGTAAAGGAAGGTCATACTATTACCCGATTGGAACATGACCCAGTTACCCTTCATGGATTCGAGAAGCTCCGAAATCGGCTCCGTGGCAACACCCTCCTCCGGAGGTCGCGATTCCTGCGCGTACAGATACACCCCTGTCAACGCAGCAATAACGATCAGAATCACTAGATAGTTCACCCGCATGACGGCCCCCTTTCAAGTTGCGAGTGATGTTGTAGCGCAGCCGAACGGAGAGCGGCAATCTCTGACCTGCATTTCTCACCACTCGGCGAGACGATCCACTGTGAATGTCTTGGCGCACCCAGCGATAAAGCCGAACGCTTCACTAGGACCGCAACGCCCAGAGCACAAGCCGCGATGGCTTCCACTGCTACAATTGGCGCCAGCCACACGCCACTCACAAGGCCAAAACACCCATCAGCCGAACCGGCCTGACCGGCGACAACTTGTTGAGATTCCTCAGCCGGAGGCTTCGCGGAATCGCTCGTTGAGACAGCAAGAATGACGGTAATCCTGGAAGTCAAAGATGTCGTGACCCGCTTCAGGATGTCGGAGAAGACGGTCCATGCGGTCAACGGCGTCTCGTTCAGCCTCGACGAAAGAGAGATCCTGTGCGTTGTCGGCGAAAGCGGCTGCGGCAAGAGCGTCACCATGCTGTCGTTGTTGCGTCTGATCCCGGAGCCTCCCGGCGACATCGTCCGCGGCGAAGCGAATTTCCTGGGGCGGAATCTGTTCGAGCTGACGCCGGCGGAACTGCGCGAAGTCCGCGGCGCCCAGATCGGCATCATCTTTCAGGACCCGATGAC
>JAAXGO010000109.1 GCA_012267425.1 Rhodothermales bacterium | reverse complement strand
GGTGTGTCGTCCGTGGATCTGGTTGCTTTTGCGAAACTGGTCGCTCGGGATTTCAACGTCAAATTTACGCTCGAACACTGCACCACGCTGAACAGCGTGAAGGAAGTAGCCGAGTTCATCGATTCCCAACCCGGCTAGACTCCGCGTGAGGTCGTTTGCTCGTCTCGAGGAACGGTGGCTGGGACCGTCGGTTCCGCGAGCCGGTGCAGAATCCCGACATGTAATGCCCGCCTCTGTTGCCGACTGTTGGTGGCGTCCTTTCAGGAGAGTCGGCGGTGCTGCCGTTGTGTACGTCGATCTGGCGCCCGACGCGTCCCGTGAATCGGCTGCTCTAACCTGGCTCGACGAAGAAGAACAGTCGCGTCGGCAGCGCTTCAGGCACGACGGTGCTCGACGCCGATTTGCCTTGTGCCGCGCCGCGCTCCGGGCTATTCTCTGTAGTCAACTCGGTTGCCCCAACCAGCAGCTTGCCTTCGGCGCTTCCCATCACGGTAAGCCCTATGCTTTAGTCAATGGGCAACCGGTCCCCATCGGCTTCAATGTCAGTCACGGCAGCCTGCATGGCCTGATTGCCTTTGCCGCCGAAGGGAGGCTGGGTGTGGACGTGGAGGAACGCAGCCCGGCGCGTGATCTCGATGGACTCATCGGCAGCGTGATGGGGACGGCCGAACGGGCCGAACTGGCATTAGCTCGCGGAAACCATAGACTTCGCTTGTTTTACAATCTCTGGACAGTCAAGGAAGCACTGATGAAAGCACTTGGCACGGGACTTTCCCCGGATGTCACCGGATTCGAGATCCCATTGGCCATGCGCCGCGGCATGAAGACCAGCATATTTCGATTCCCTCACATTCCGACAGTCCGATGGTGGCTGGAGGACCTTGGCAACGAGCACTTCGCCGCCGCCATCGCTCATGAACTGTCCCCGGGTTCCCATTGACCACAACTTCAGAAACCCTTTGGGAGATTCCCGAACCTCTTTCCACCAGCGATGTTCGGGTGGACGATGACACCGTCATCACCCTGCGCCGCCATGGAAACCCGGCGGGACCACGGCTCGTCCTGAGCCACGGCAGCGGTCTGGCGATCGATCTCTATTACCCCTTCTGGTCACTGCTTCTCGACGATTTCGACGTGGTGATCTACGACCTCCGAAACCATGGTTGGAACGCCGTCAGCGCTCGGGAGAAGCACAATGTTCCGACATTCGTCAGCGACCACGACATCATCCTGGAAGCCATCGATCGCAACTACGGGAAGAAACCCAAGATCGGTGTCTACCATTCGATCGCTGCCCTGACGACCCTATTGTCCCCCACCAAGGGCAGCCAATTCTCGGGCTATGTACTATTCGATCCTCCCCTGTGCAAGCGCGGAGCCAGCTACGAAGAATTCGATGCCGCCGCCGAGCGTTTGGCGGCAATGGTTCGGTGGCGCGCCCATCGGTTCCGGAACAGGGAACAGTTAACC
>JAAXGO010000108.1 GCA_012267425.1 Rhodothermales bacterium | reverse complement strand
CGCCCGGCTAGCGCGCATATCTCACCAAGGGCCGCGATGATCGCGCCGGATTTTGCCCATATGCGCGTGCTCGCGAGCGGAAGCATAGCCCCGCCTATGGTGGAGCGAGCATGTGCGCGCATATGGGCAAAAGACAAGCGAGGGCGCGGCCAGCGCAGTCTGTAATGGTGAAAGCGTCCGAAAATCTCAAGAAAATCCGCAAAATCAAACAACTTTCGGCATTCAGACAAGCGGCTTGGTGAGATATGCGCGCTAGAGCATAGATGCGTTCCGCCACCGAGATGGCGTCGTCCTTGATCTCCACGTAGTCGATGTCGATGAACCTGCTGTGCGGAGGGAGTGCCGCACGGTCCGCCTGGTTCCTGTCCCACTCCATTCCCCAGACCCGAAGCTGATCGCGCGCGGTCTGGCGCGGATCGAGCCTTCCGGTCGTCATCTCCTCCCACATGCCCCGCAAACGACACAGCGAGGCGAACGCCGTGGCCGCGTCCCGGTGACACTGGACGATCGTGGCATCGGGGAAGGTGGCCATGACTTCCGGCAGGTAGCCGATGTGCACCGGGCTCTTGAGGATCCAGGGCCCGCGCTTGCCGCCCTCCTGCCACTGCAGGTACTTGAGAATCGCGCGCAGGTAGCGATACGCGCTGTCGCGAGGGCATGATCGGACGTAGGCGCAAAAGCGTTCTTCTGTCCAGGCCGAGTTTCACGGTGCGGGTTGACGAACTCGCCCGCCTACGATGCGGTCACCGAGCGGCCAATATACAAACCAAGTTTCACGGTGCGGCTGGAACTACGGGGCGGAAACCTCGTCTTCACGTGCGACGGGCAGGGTCCACGAACCGTCGAATTTGTATCCGCGCAGCATGTCGACCACTTCGATCTCCTCGATGCCGTCGATGGCGGGGATGCGTTCCGTGACGAACTCCTGAAGCTCGGCGCGGGACGGGACGGTCGTCGACAAGGCCAGGTTCATCGTGCCGGACATGGTTGCGAGCCCGAGAACCTCGGGCATGATCTTGAGCTGGTTTACAATATCCGGCAGCAGGCAATAGCTTGCCTTGATGTACACCTGGTGAACGTAACGATGGCCAAGCGCCCTCGGATTCACGATGGTCTGGTAGTTGAGGATTCCCGGCGTATTCTCGAACTTCCGGAAGATCGTGCGCACCTGGCTTTCCGGGTAGTCGAGCCGGCGCGCGACTTCGCGGAGGCTCATGCGCCCGTCCCCATGCAGCATGGCAAGCACGGAAAGTTCGCGCTTTGCATACCGTTCCGACAGCCGCGTGTCGGTCAATTCGCGGAGCCGCCGTTGGAAATCGGGCTTTATCTCGACTATGGGGCCGCTGTTGAGGCTGTGCTTGTAACTCGACAGTACGACTCTCGCATGCGCGGCCTTGATTTCCTCGATCGATGAGGCGGTCGTTGCGAGCAGCCGTTCGATGTCTGAGGTATCGCGGCCGATCATGTGGAACATGATCTGTTCCTGGTGCAGTTGGGTGCCGATGGTAATGATCTGTGGAACCCGTGCGAGTTCCGTTGCGACTCTGTGGCAGGTGTCGGGCGCTCCCGGAGCGACCTCCACGCTGCCGATGGCAAGGATTTCGAAACCCGCGGCGCGGATGTCTGTGGATGCAACCACGCGCACCACGCCTGTTTCCTTCAGCTTCCTGATGCGCGCGCCGACGGTCGCGTTCGATACTTCGAGAGCTTCGCCGATTCGAGTGTTCAGAACCGTGGGATCGGCTCGAAGCATGTCGACGATCAGGCTGTCACGCTCATCGGTTTGGTTGTCCATGATCCCCCTTGCTTCATTGATCGCGCCATAAGTTGTCACAGAAGTCAATGGCCTTGCGGCCTGTTGCGCTCGGCGACCTCCGATTCGTCGGCCTAAGGCACCGCCTTTAAGGTCGTGGGCGGTTGGGTCAGCCGCGCAAATGGTATAGGGCGCTCAACACGGTCACAACTTGCTTGGCAATCGAAGATGGGTCAACTTACCGTATTACACAAAAATACCAAAACTAATGCCAGAAGTTGGAAGAAATCTGCTAGACTTGAAATAAATTTCTAGATGGGCATAAACTTTATGAATTCCGGTTATCGGATGACAGCCGATGGCCATTGAGTGGATAACTCAAGAATCAAATGTGGAGGGTAACGATATGTGGGAGAGACACCAGACCAAGAGCGAAGACGCGGGAGACCGGGCCTCGCGTCGGCTGTGTTCCAATGCGGCAAGAGTTGCGCTCGCGCTCAGTAGCTTGTATGCCGTCCCGGCCGTTATGGCGCAGGAAGCGGTTCTGGAAGAGATTCTGGTTACGGCGTCGAAGAAAGGCGCTACAAGCCTCATGGATACCGCCGTGACTGCAACGGTGGTGACGGGCGAGCAACTCGAAGTACGGAAAGTCCGCAATGTCGAGGATATGCAGTTTCAGACTGCCGGGATGGTTGTGGACTCGAATGCCGGTGCGCCGAGAGTCGCAATTCGCGGCATCGGGCATGATGGTTCCCTGGTTCACGCGGAAAACGGCGTCGCCGTTTATGCCGACGATATCGTCCTGCAACGTACCCAGGCTGTGACGGCTGCGTTTTTTGATCTGGAACGCGTCGATGTTCTGAAAGGGCCGCAAGGTACGGGATTCGGTCGAAATGCCAACGGTGGTTCAGTGAACTATGTCAGTCGTCGTCCCGTGGAGGGTCTGGAAGCGGAAGCGGGCGTGACCGGCGGCAGCGATGACAGACGGGAAGTCTACAGCATCTTCAACTATGGCGCGGCAGAGTACGGGCTGCGGATCGGCGCTGAATACAAAGAAGACGATGGCTTCGCAAAAAACCTGACAACCGGAGAGGACGTAAACGGGAGAGAGACAATCGTAGTCAGAGCTTCTCTTTCCTTCGCGCCAACAGACAATTTCGAGGGTATTCTCAGATTCGGCTATTTCGATGAGGATTTGAATGGGCCGGCCGTGGTTGTCTCTGGTGCTGAACCCTTTTCCCTACCTGCCCTGTTCGGAGGCACACCTTCGTTTGATCCGAACGAAAACTATGAGATTCACAGCGATCTTCCCAACCGTCAGCGATCAGAAATAACCAATGCGTCGTTGCATCTCGATTGGGATCTCGGCGAACTCCATTTGCGCTCGATCACTGGCTATTATGACGGTGAATATTTGATTCAGAACGACGCCGATCACAGTGATGTTCCCTTCGTCCCGATACCTCACAATGATTTCTTGAGTGAGCAGTTTTCCCAGGAGCTCATTCTTTCCGGTACGGCGGGTGCTCTAGACTGGCTTGTCGGCGGGTTCTACCTGTTTGAAGATGTGAGTCAGGATGTCGATATCGATTTTCTGCTTCCCCTCAGCCCGGGTGGCCTCAGCGTCAACCTTGATGATGAGCAGGAATTGACCTCAGTGGCGGGCTTCGCGCAAGGCACCTGGAATATCAATGACACCACGCGATTTACAGCCGGCATACGCTATAC
>JAAXGO010000107.1 GCA_012267425.1 Rhodothermales bacterium | reverse complement strand
CTGGCGACTGGACTGGGTATCGAAAGCCTTTCGGGGCTTGCCGGTACGTTGTCTTATGCGGTCATCTTGATCTTCTCGGCGATCGCCGCCCTCGAATCGCTAAACTTCGAGGCTATTTCCGATCCCGCCAGTTCCATGCTGGAAGGGGTCTTGGCGGCAGTACCGTCTATCCTGGTCGCCGCCGGTATCCTCCTCGTCGGCTATCTGGTGGCTCAATTAGTAGCCCGCGTGGTTGACGATGTGCTCCGGCAAATAGGTTTCAACGCGCTGCTACAGCGCCTCGGCATCGCGGAGGTGACCGTTGCTGAAGAGCGCTCGCCTTCCATCGCGGAGGCGACTTCTGCTGAGGGTCGCCCTGCAACAGCGGGAGCGACCTTTGCGTTGGAGCGCCCGCCGTCGCAACTGGCGGGATATGTCGCCATGGTGGCTGTACTGCTTTTCTCTGCCATTGAGGCAACCGCGCAACTCGGATTTCAAGATCTGGCCGGCATGCTCGTGAAGCTGACGCTGCTGTTCGGCAAGATCGTCTTGGGCGCGGTGATCTTCGGTTTCGGGCTTTACCTCGCGTCTGTGTTTGGACGCATCGCGTCCAGAAGAGGGGGAGATTATGGCAGCATACTCGGCACTATCGTCCGGGTTGCGATTGTGGCATTGGCCCTATTTATGGGGCTCAGGGAGATGGGCATCGCCAACGAGATCATTACCCTCGCCTTTGGACTGATCCTCGGTTCAGCAGCCATTGCCGCGGCGATCGCGTTCGGCATGGGAGGACGAGACTTAGCCAAAAAGCACATGGAGCAGTGGACGCAGGATTTGGAAGAAATAAAAAAGGATGGCTCTTCGTCCTCAGAGGAAGGGTAACACCACTGTTGATGTGGGGGTTTGTAGGGTATCGACCCAACAGCCAACTAATAACCTTAACCCAAGGAGTAACACAATCACAATGATAAACACGCGCACGATTTTGGCTTTGCTCACCATCGCCTTCGTCGCACCGTCCCAACTGTGGGCGTCTGTCTCTCCCGAGGACTACGACGTTCCAGTGAGCACGGCCCAGCAGCTACGCCTCGGAGGTACGTACTCCTACGCAGGCAGTGGCAGCGATACCGGAACCAGCGACGGCTCAGCTTCGCTGTTGTACCAGCGTTATTACAACTCCCTGCCCTACGCTTGGGATATGAACTTCAACGGCGTTGGGTTGACACGTCGGACGGCTGACGGCACGCAGGAAGGCTCCTACAATTTCGTCGCCGGCTCAGGGATTAGGAAGTACTTCAAGCCGGAAGGTGATCTTTTCTACTCCGGCGAACTTCGCGTCACGGGCAACAGCGACTCTGATCGCCCGACTATCGACGTGACGCCGGGCGTGGGGTACGGACGCTTCATCCGCGTTACACCGCTTGCCCAGGCGGTGCGTATTGAGGAATTCCTGCTGAACGAAGGCGTCCTCAAAGGGCCTCTACCCAAAGAGACGCTAGTCGCGCTCGCGCAGGTGATAGAACGCCGGGATGAATTTGAGACCGAATTTGGCGACCGTTACAAGGTCAAGTGGTTTGAAGCGATGGAGCAAGTTATCGCCGAGTCTGGACAGTTTGTTCATGGAGGATTTGGTGCCGTCGGCTCGCTGCGCGTCGATGAAGTGCTCTTCCAAGAGCATGTGAACGAGCGCTTTATCGGCTGGGACGTGCGTTCAGGCATCCGCTTCGAGGCGTTGACGAAGGACGCGGACACCCCCCGCCAGGACCCGGGATTGTCTCTAAGAGTGCGATACTCGCGGCCTGTGGGCTGGAAGTCCCAGTTCGACTTCGGTGCCCAGTACTCCTCGCCATTCACCGGCGATTTTGGCTCTAAGGTCTTTACGCTGTCGAGTTCGCTGAACTATCTGTATGAAGTGACTAACCGCATTGACTTTACGCTCAGCAACATCCTAACGGCTTCGCGCAGCGAGCCGGACGTCGAGGCAACAGTGGTTAATCAGGTGCGATCGGGATTCATCTTCTTCATCGAGAATCAGGTCAACCTCAATGTCACCGGGTCTATCGCCAAAGAGCGCGGCCAGGATCCCACACAGGGCCTGAATATGGCTATCGAGTACCGCCTGCGTTAGAGAACGGCTACCCGAGTACAGAGGAAGTTGACGGACGAGGTAGGGCCACCCTTTGGGGTCATAGATGGGGTGGGTGGCTCTGCCGAGGCGGGGCCACTCATACATATGGAGGAACGTAGGGGAGAATGGGTGGCTCCGCCGATGGCTGTGTTTGGGGTAGCTTGAGACGGCAGACAGACTATGCTTCCGACGTTTGATGAGATTGGGCCGTGGTTGCGAAAAAGCAGACGAGAATACGTTATCCTGCCGTTGCTGATCGGCGAATTTGCGGCTGGCGCGAATGGGCGTCCCTGCCGGCGCTTGGCATCACTGCCATCAAGGCGAAGCTCGATACAGGTGCCAAGACATCGGCATTACATGCCTGGGACATCAAGACGTATGAAGTCGATGGACACCCTTGGGTTAGCTTTTGCGTACATCCTCTACAACGCGACGACGTCTCGGTCGTGTACTGCTCTGCACCGCTTTGCGACAGGCGTTGGGTGACCAATTCCGGGGGTACGCGCGAACGGCGCTACGTCATCTCGACGAGTCTCGTGATCGGTGCAGACTCTTGGCCGATTGAACTCACCCTCACTAACCGCGACGAGATGGGATTCCGCATGCTCATTGGTCGCGAAGCCATGCGCGGTCGCCTGATCGTCGATCCGAACGCCTCATATCGCGCTGGCAAGCCCAGCAGGAAAGCGAAGAAATCCCCAAGACCTAGCCATTGCCAAACCAAGAGGCCGCGTTTATGAAAATTGCCATGCTAGCCCGCAACCCGAATCTCTACAGCCATAAGCGCCTAGTCGAGGCCGCAGAGGCCAAGGGGCACGAAATCGACATTATCAACACGACCCATTGCAACATGAATATCACGTCGCATCGTCCCCAAGTGATGTACCAGGGTGAATCCCTTACCCTTCGAGGCTATGACGCCGTAATCCCGCGCATTGGTGCGTCAATTACCTTTTACGGCCTTGCGGTACTGCGCCAATTCGAGATGATGGGGGTCTGGCCGCTGAACGAGTCCGTGGCCATTGGCCGTTCCCGCGACAAATTGCGCTCATTGCAGCTTTTGTCGCGCGAGGGCATTGGCTTGCCGGTTACCGGATTTGCCAATTCGGCAAGTCATGCCGAGGAAATGATCAAGATGGTGAATGGCCCGCCCGTCGTTATTAAGCTGCTAGAAGGCACCCAGGGAATCGGCGTCATCCTCAGCAATACCATGTCGTCGGCAAAGAGCGTGTTTGAGGCATTCCGGGGTGCCAAGGTCAATATCCTAGTCCAAGAATTCATCAAGGAAGCGGGCGGTGCCGACATCCGCGCCTTTGTCATTGGCAGCCGCGTCGTCGGAGCCATGATGCGCCAGGGTGCGCCGGGCGAGTTCCGCTCCAATTTGCACCGAGGTGGCACCCCCGATCGGATCCGCATTACACCCGAGGAGCGCTCGACCGCTGTACGAGCGGCCAAGGTGATGGGTCTCAATGTCGCTGGCGTCGATCTTTTGCGATCCAATCACGGACCCGTGCTCATGGAGGTAAATTCATCGCCGGGCCTGGAGGGCATTGAGAAGGCGACGGGTTTCGATATTGCGGGGCAGATCATTTCTTTTATAGAGAGCCATGCCCGACCTATGAAGACCAGGACTCGCGGCAGGGGTTGATTGATGAAAGTCCGTGCGCCGAGACCATCGCAGGTCGTCTGCATCAATGGGTCGGAGATTGGCCCTGGAACGCGGGCCCAAATCGACCTGCCCCTTGTTGATCTCTCAACCCGCGTTCCATTGACCATGCCGGTTCACGTCGTCAATGGCCGCCGAGATGGGCCGCAGTTGTTCGTGTCGGCGGCCGTGCATGGCGACGAGCTCAACGGCGTGGAGATCATCCGCCGCGTCGTCAAATTGAGCGCACTGAAACGACTCCGCGGTGCGCTCATCGCCGTGCCGATCATCAACGTCCCGGGCTTTCTCAATCTCAGCCGATATCTGCCGGACCGCCGGGACCTCAATCGCTCATTTCCAGGACTAACCAAAGGCTCTCTCGCAGCCCGTCTCGCCAAGCTGTTCCTTGATGAGGTCGTCGTGGGTTCTACGCACGGAATAGACCTGCATACGGGTGCTGTGCATCGGGACAACTATCCGCAAATCCGCGTAAACCTCGACGACGCCGACGCCGAACGCATGGCGCGCGCCTTCGGCGTGCCCCTCGTGATCAACGCGGGATTTCCCGAGGGAAGCCTGCGCGCGGCAGCCCGCGAGCACGGCGTACCGGTCATCGTCTATGAGGCGGGGGAAGCACTGCGCTTTGACGAGGCCGCTATCCGCGCTGGCGTCAAGGGAGTGATGCGGGTGATGCGGGAACTGGGCATGTTGCTGCCGCTAAGGAGCACCAAGCCCGCTCACGACCCCTTGATCCTGCGCTCAAGTCAGTGGGTACGTGCGCCCAGTAGCGGGGTCGTGCGGGCCATCAAGCCCATAGGTGCACGGGTGAAGACGGGCCAGATCTTGGCCATCGTGTCCGATCCACTCGGCGAGACGGAAACCGAGATAGAAGCTCCGGTCGATGGGGTGGTCATCGGTCGCACCAATCTGCCCTTGGCGCACGAAGGGGAGGCGCTCTTCAACATTGGGTTGACCACGGGAACGCAGGTTGTGGCCCGCACACTCGACGATTTCGATCCCCTAGAGGAATACAAATCGGGCGCGACCGGGGAACTTGCGAAAACAGAGCCGGAAATCGTCTGATATAGGGAGGGACTGTCGCTGGGCTACCACGTCGGTTCACGCGACTGAGGCTAGCTGCTAGCTGCGCGTTGCCACTTGATTAACATTCGGCGACGGAAGGAGTTTCCTGTAAGATATGACGATCGAAGATATGCTCGACGCTGCACAACAATTCTGGCAGACAATCAGTGCCTCAACATTGCTCCCAGGACTCGATGTACAGGTCGCCGCGACAGTTGCCGCAGTCCTCGTTGCCCTTCTAATCGGCCTAGTACTCCGAAGCCGGATTCGCGTATTTGAGGCTGAACCGAATGCCGGACCGCTGCTCTACCTGCGTACAATGCTTTATCGGACGCGCAATCTGGTCTCTCCCGCGCTGAGTGTGTTGCTGTTGGGCGTCGCTGTTGAGGTCTGCGTCGCTTCGGTGGGCCAGAGTTGGCTGATTCGGATTGCCCAAAGCGTCGCGGTCGTGGTGTTCTTCTATCGCATCATTTCAGGTTTTGTCGGCAATACCCTTGTCTCCGGTCTATTCACGTGGATCCTGATCCCCTTAGCAACGCTCCGCGTCTTCGGTTGGCTCGATGAAGTCAGTGCGTGGCTCGATGCAATTTCCCTCGATGTTGGCACCATCCGCATTTCTCTGCTTTCGCTCGGGCGTACCTTTGTTGCAGGCGGTGTGCTGTTTTGGCTTGGTAGCATCTTAAACACGTTTGGCAAAGAAGCTATCCGCAACCGCCATGCGCTGGATGTCGGCACGCGTGAGATGATCATCAAGCTGTTCCAGATCGGCTTATATGTTAGCATCTTCTTGTTGCTTCTTGGGGCGATGGGCATCAATC
>JAAXGO010000106.1 GCA_012267425.1 Rhodothermales bacterium | reverse complement strand
GGTTGCCCGGGGCCCCCCGCACAGATCCGGACGTGCCCCTTTTGCTGGCAGCCAACTACCACAAAATGAGACAACCAATCCCGTGGCTCGACAACAAAATGCTCCGCCTGAAATTTGCCTGAGCCCGAAAATGGTCACATCAGTAATTCCGAATGGGAATCCAGGCTAGACAAAAGGACGCACTGACTGAGCGCCCGCTTGAGCTTTGGGTGGTTTTCTACGACCTCGCGAAATATACCTGGGGTAGCCCTGCCGAGTAACCATAATGAGCGCTTAACATTCGCAAGTCTGCCGGTTAGCTTACCGGCATGATTCGAAATGTTAAGTACTATTTGTATGGACTCGGCAGGCGTAGCCGTGACAATCGCCGCGGGTTGCACGAGGCAAGTTATTCGTGGCGACCGACAGGATTCTGGCGCTGGGCAACCCATTCTAACGTGTTTTTGACGACATACCAGATCTGCAGGAATTCGACTCCAAGCCGACTAATGCCAGCAACCGTCGCCAGCACTGCTGGGTAAAGAGCGCGTTAGGAACTAACAGGCTGGTTACCGTAACGCATTCTGATGCCTGTTAGTACTAATCCGCGACTTCGACGATCATTTCGATTTCGACCGCAATGCCAATCGGCAGTGACGCCATGCCGACTGCCGCGCGAGCGTGCCTGCCTATCTCTTCGCCGAACACTGCAACCATAAGATCCGAGTGTCCGTTGATGACGTTCGGCTGCTCCGTATAATCGTCGGTGGCGTTGACCATCCCGTTGACTTTGACGATGCGGGTGACCCGAGCAAGGTCGTTGATTTCGGCTTTCAGTGACGCTAAGAGCGCGATTCCAGTAAGGCGGGCAGCCTCGTAGCCTTCCTCCGTCGTTAGGTCACGACCTACCTTGCCCGTGACGTAGCCGCCCTCTGGCTTGAGCGGCCCGTGCCCGGCCAAGAATACCAGGTTCCCTGTCTGCACGCTGCGGACGTAGTTGGCCACCGGTGCGGGCGGCGTCGGAAGCTCGATGCCCATCTCTGCTAGGCGTGCCTCAGGGGTTACTTCCTGCGGCACGTCGTCGGGTGGCGCTGCAGCGCACCCGGCCAGAACAAGTGCCAGAACAACCGTAAGGACTTTCATGGTTTTGGCGACTTCGGTGCGACAGAATATCACTTAGAGACCGGTTGCATCCCGAAAATGATCCGGAGCAATATTGCCGCCGCAGATGACAACGGCGACGTTCTTGCCTGCATAGCGCCCCACCTGGGCCACAAGTGCCGCCACTGCCACGCCCGCCGATCCCTCAATCATGATCCCCTCGTCGTCGTAGATCCTCCACATCGCTTCCGCAATATCATCCTCTCCGACCAGCGTCCATTCATCAACGAGCTCACAGCACGGCACGAAGGTAACCGCACCGGCCTCGATTCCTCCCGCTGTTGCGTCGGAAAGAGTATTAAGGCACGGTAATTCCATGAGATGTCCGGCTTCAACTGACCGGTGCATCACGGGAGATGCTTCGGGCGAGCACCCGACCACTGTGACACCGGGAATCTGACTCTTCAGATACGCGGCCACTCCACTTATTAAGCCGCCGCCTCCAACCGATACGAACACAGCGTCGAGGCGGTCCTCCTGCCGGAGGAGTTCCACACCAGCCGTCCCCTGGCCCGCCACGACGGCCTCGTCGTTGTACGGCGACACGTATGGCCGACCGTCGAGTGCGGCCACTCTGCGTGCCTCGCGCTCCGCCTCTACGCCGTCGTATCCGTGGAAGACGAGCTCAACATCGTATTCGCTGAAGCGATCTACCTTGTAATCCGTTGTGGTTTCCGGCAGATAAATCGAGCCCTCAAGGCCGAGTGTGGATAAGGCCCAGGATACTGCCAGCCCATGGTTGCCGGTAGACGCGGTTATCACGCGACGGCTGCGTGCTTCGTCCGAACACGTGAGAATCTTGTTCAGCGCGCCACGTGCCTTGAAGGATCCGGTACACTGCTCGTTTTCGAGCTTCAGAAGAACTCTGCACCCGCACTCTTCTGAGAGTGAGCCAGCAAATCGTAAAGGTGTTTTCAGGATCCGGCTCCGGATACGCGTTTCGGCACGTACGACCTCGGAGGCCAGTCGAGTCCCAAAGCCTGAGTGGACAGGAGGAACCACCTCAGACTTCACCCTTTAGATATGCCCTGCGGCGCGGCTCAGGGAAACGCTCGATGGCGTAGCGCAGCATCGTCCGCGGCATGCTGCGGTAATGACGCATAAGGAATCCCTCCTCCGCTGCTAGATCGCGCTTGCCGACTTCGCGAAGCATCCATCCCACCGCCTTGTGAATGAGTGGCTCTGGATCGGTGACAAGGATTTTCGCAATGGCCAACGTATCGACAAATTCTCCAAGGCGGATGAAATACAGCGTGGCGATTATCGCGATGCGCCTCTCCCATAAAGAAGCCGAGCCGGCGAGCACGTAGAGTCGGCTCCGGCTTCTGTGGTGCAGGAAGGGTCCTACGATCTTGTGTGCTGAGGCGTCAACGAGGTCCCAGTTGTTGACTCGATCCGTATTGGACAGGTATGCGTTATAGATCACCCGTTGCGTAGCAGAGTCTCCCCGTTTGAAGGTGTCTACCAGGATGATCAGGGCCAGGAGCCGGTCTTCGTGCCATTCGGATGCAAGGAGTGTAAGCGCTTCGTCAATCGGCAGTCCACGGCATTGTCGTGCTACCCTTCGGAGAGGCCCAACGCGAATCCCCCGAAACACGTCGCCTTCGCCGTATTCGCCTGGGCCCGTCTTGAAGAACCTTGCCGAATGTGCGGCGATGGCGTCGTCGCCCATATCTGCAAGAGTCCGCTGTAGGTCGCGAGCCGTCATGGCGGGTAGCCACGTAAAGTGGAGCACCATGATATCCACGCCCACACATGCGGTTTCCGTTGAGCTGTGCCGACGGCGAGGGAGCAAAGTGAAGTTGCGCCTGTCGGCTTGAGCCACTCAGCGGGACGAGGCAGGAGCATTAATAATGATCCTAGGCGCTTCTGTTGTTTGTGGGGCGAGATCAGAGTGCTGTGAAGCTCGTAACACCGTCGGGCAATAGAAAGCCCCGAATAACGCCGGTCAGGTATACCCAAGCGCTAAGCTCCTCGACAGGGAGGGTAGGCGGACTTGCGGGTGGCTCCACCTCTGCGTGTTTGGAACACGCAGCCGGCCGGGAAGCGTTGGAGCGCTGCCGTATTCACAGGACGCGAATCGACATGGATGCAGCTGAGGCTCACATTCCGAGCGGCTACGACCCGCAGCTGTATCGGATACGCCATTCGGCGGCGCACGTAATGGCGCAGGCTGTACTCGAACGGTTTCCCGGTGCGAAGCCAGCCATCGGGCCGCCGATCGAGGATCGCTTCTACTACGATTTTGAGATGAAGCGCGCGCCGTCCGAAGAGGATTTGGCGTGGATAGAAGCACGCATGCGCGAAATCATCAAAGGGCGCCATCCGTTTCGCGCTCGTGAGGTCACCGCCGAAGAGGCGCGCGACCTTTTTAAGAACAATCCCTTCAAACTTGAACTTATTGACAATCTGATCCAAGGCGGACTCGACGAATTTGGCAACTCCCTACCCGAACGGGAACGCCCCAAGATCACCGTCTACGAACACGACACATTCGTCGATCTCTGCCGCGGGCCGCACGTGCCGCATACGGGCTACATCAAGGCGAACGGCTTTAAACTCATGTCCACGGCCGGGGCATACTGGCGTGGAGATGCGCAGCGCCCGCAACTGACCCGGATATACGGCACCGCGTGGCGCAATCGCTCACAGCTCGACAAATATCTCAAACGGCTCGAAATGGCCCGGGCACGCGACCACCGACGCCTAGGTCGCCAGCTCGGGCTCTTCACGTTCAGTGACAAAGTCGGACCGGGTCTTCCATTGTGGCTTCCCGCTGGCGCCCTGCTGCGCGAAACGCTCGAGACGTACCTCAAAGAGGAACAGCTGCGTCGTGGATACTTGCCGGTGGTCACGCCGCACATCGGTCGTCTCGATCTCTACAGGACGAGCGGGCACTATCCCTATTACAAGGACAGTCAGTTCCCGGCCATGACGGTCGGCAGCGCCGACGATTCAGACGGCTATTTGCTCAAGCCGATGAATTGTCCACACCACATCCAGATCTACGCCGAAGGCCGCCGCAGCTGGCGGGAACTGCCAATGCGACTTGCGGAATTCGGGCAGGTATACCGGTTCGAACAGACGGGCGAACTGAGCGGGCTCACCCGCGTGCGGGCCTTTACAGTCGACGATGCACACATTTTCTGCACCCCAAAGCAGGTCAAGGCCGAAATCACCAATGCCGTCGATCTTGCCCGCACCGTTCTCGACGCCCTGAGCTTCACAGACTACCGCGTCCAGCTCTCACTCCGCGACCCAGCGGACACAGGCAAGTATGCCGGTAGCAACGAGGCATGGAATTCTGCAGAAACGGCCATCCGCGAAGCAGCTAACGACATTGGCCTGGAAGCCGTTGAGGTCGTGGGAGAGGCTGCCTTCTACGGTCCCAAAGTGGACTTCATGGTTCGCGATGCGCTCGGGCGTCAGTGGCAACTCGGTACCGTGCAGCTGGACTACAATCTGCCGGAACGTTTCGATTTGTCCTACATCGGCTCCGACGATAAGCGGCACCGCCCTGTTATGATCCACCGTGCCCCGCTCGGCTCCCTGGAGCGGTTTATCGGGGTGCTCATCGAACACTGCGCCGGCGCGTTTCCGGTTTGGCTAGCTCCGGAGCAGGTTCGCATCCTGCCGATTTCCGACAAACAAGTGGATTACGCTCGAAGTGTCTTAGATGTGCTCGTAATGGCGGGCATGCGCGTATCCGTTGACCAGCGAAGCGAGAAAGCTGGCTACAAGATCCGCGAGGCACAACTTCGGAAAATCCCGTATATGCTCGTGGTCGGCGCACGCGAAGTGGAATCCGGAACTGTCAACGTCCGACTCCGCACGGAAGAACGACCAGGCGCGATGACAGTGGCTGAATTCGCTGCTCGTGCCAGCAAAGTCGTACGTGCAAGGAAAGGTCTTTTCTGATAGGACCAGAGACACCTGCACTGAAACCTTTACGACGGGAGTTCATGGTAGTTGAGATTCGGCATGGGGCGATCAGGGGTAGCCAAGAAGGCAGCCGACGGCGACTTGGAGGACGGTGTGGTCGAAGCGGACGGACCCGTGCGTCGTGACCTTGGCCTTTTCGTCCCAGACGACGCTCCGGCAGGGATCTCCGTGGAAGATCCATTGCGTGGGATCATCGGAGTAGGGTTCGGGAAGGCCGTTCGGGTAACGCACGGCGGCGTATTCGCGGGACGAGCAGAAGGCCCAGATGGCAGGGAGATGTTCGTCACGGTTGGGCGTCAGAACTGCCGTATTGTCGTCGAATACTTCGCCCGAAAAGATCGAAACAGGAATAGCACCAATCTGGCCTGCGGCAACACCTTGCCGACCCCATGCTTCTCTTCCCCGAAAAGTGGCACCCGCTTGGCAAACTTCTGCAATCTGACCGTGCCCGTCTTCCCAGAAGATGGTTTGGCTGCGACCGGCAAAATGCTGAAGCGCATTTGGACTCGTCTGTTGCAGTCTCCATTCAGGACCGCACGGCAGCTCGGGTTCCCAATGGTACCGGCCAAATCTAGGATAGTCGCTGGTCGCAATTCCTTGCCAACCGCCCGCTAAGCCTGCCCAGCCCTAGAGTCACTTAAGGTGCGGCTTGAAAGCGGATTCGAGCTTCGCCATCGCCACGGCCAACTCCTCATGAATTGCTTCCCAGACGTCTTCATCCCGGTATCCGCCGGTGGTGTAATGTCTTCTTGATTCGGCACGCACGCCGGCCTTCCAATGGTTGCCAATCCAGTGGTGAGCCAAACGCACCTTCGATAGTTTTCTTCTTCTGGCGGAGAAGTGCATCGAATATGCGCTGGTTCTTATCCTTATCCTTGGTGTCGATGTACAACTCAATACGAGCGTCATGCTGTCCGACAGTGTAGATGAAGTAAACACCGGTGATCCCGGCCCCGGCCCCCCGATATTTGCTGGGGCTGATGTTCGCGTGCAGTTGGGTTCTTAACTTCGCGTGTCTGAGCAATCCTTCGAAGAATCGGTAGCACAGCCGTTCGCTACTGGACATCTCCTTCTTCCTGCCCCCATTCGAGACTGGTCTCACCTTGGTCCCGGTCGGCAACTTTGCCATAATCAGGGCTTAGGCACGGATGAACTCTGCGGCCCCCGTGCGATCCGGCCGGACCCCCGTTACTTGCTCCACTTCCCTGCGGAACAGGTCTAACAACTGCGACTCAGGCCCAGAGAGTAGCTTCTTCCATACCGAAGCGTACTTGGAGGCTGCCACTTGCTCTTGCCGAGCCACCTCGTAGTCACGCTGAGCCCGGTTCCGGGCCTCGCCTGACTGCACATCTCGCACCTGGAGGTAGTCCCAGAGGATCTTCGCGGAGTTCTCCGGTTCATCGCCTACCAAGTCGATCCGGGCAAATCGCCGTTCTTGATAGCTTCCTTGCCCGCCGGAAAGAAGAAACTCCAACTCCGTCCGTCGGTGAGGACCGCTATCGGGACGCCTTGGTGAAAGCAGTATTCAAAGAGCTGCTTCGCCCCCTTGCCGTCAGCCTTCCCAAGATCCTTGACCTCTATGAGAACCGACGGCTTTCCGGGCGGATGACAGAGCGCGTAGTCCACCTTCCTAGTCCCGATCTTGAATTCGGGGGTTACGACGTGAACATCGAAGACCGGCCAGCCAAGTTCGTGCAGAATGCGTTTTACGACGCCATGGCTGATCTCGGCCTCACTGCGGAAGCTGCCCGCCGCGATGTGCTGCTTCAGGTCCTCGATGACCGAGGTAAATTTTTTGGACGAAGTCAAGGTTTTGGCAGTCGGCGGAAGTCCATTTCCGCAGGGTCTGTGTATAATGAGTTGAATTTATGGGTACGAGAGACCTTAGGCAAGGGGAAGGGCGGCGGTGGCGATGGGCAGGATGCGCGGACGCGGAAACCGATCCGGACCAGTGGGGCGCTGGCAAGGAGAAAATCTGCCTCCTTGGCCCCCAGGTTTTCGTGCCGGTTTCGGCGCGGGATTTCTTGGGGTCGAGGGGACGGAGCCCCTCGACAGCCCGTTTACTCCCACAAGGGTTATGCTAGCTCTACCGAGTCCACACAAATACT
>JAAXGO010000105.1 GCA_012267425.1 Rhodothermales bacterium | reverse complement strand
GGTCGCTCCCTCCACCAGCACCCCTCTCGTGCGGCGCGCCGCCGCGTCGGGCGAGGAGGGGACAAGCGAGGCGCAGCCTCGCGTCGCTTTTTCGCATCAGACGCGGGAAATCCTTGTTATCCCTTGCCTGATGCGGTGTTTGGAAAAAGTCCTCAACCACAATGGCGAGGGCTCCGCCCTCTGAGAGACAAGCGTTGTGGTATTGGAAATCATGAAACGGCTGCGTGAACATCGCTAAGTTTTAGCCGTTTCACCAATACGACGGCATCTGTTTGACCCCCAGAGACGGAAATCGTCGATCATTCTACGGCCATTGGGTGAGCCTGTTTTCTTGCTCCGATTCATCCCGGCGTCTGCAGGAAATAGGACCGTGACCAGTATTCTCGAACACCTGCAGACGGACCATCCCCGCGAGGTGATCGAGGCACCCGTGGCGCATTTGGTCAGGAACCGGGTGGCCATCGAGGGGATCCTGTGGGTAATGCGTACAGCGTTGCTGTGGCGAGCAAACAACGAAAGTCTTAGGGCCAATTGGGGCAAAATGCTTCAACTGGGGCGCGGCGGTACCTGGCGCCAATTGCGGGCTAGCGTGTGCTAAGCTACTGACGTGCAAAGATCCAGAACCGTTTCGAACCCACCCTCATGTCCACAGTGTGGCGCTCCTATGCAGCTTCGCAAGGCGAAAAAGGGCCGGAACGCTGGGGGCAAGTTCTGGGGTTGCACGGAATTTCCCAACTGCCGCGGTACCCGAGATGCTGGTGACGATCAGGAGCCGAGAGAACCGGACCAGACCCTCCCTAGACCCGGTCTGCTGCCAGTCAATTGGATTGAAGACGTTGGCGCGCGGCGTCCCGGCTTCGTTCCCGAGTACGTGTCCGTCGGAGCTCTTCCTGGGCTTCTCCATGATCGGCTGTGCCACGATGCTAGATTGAGCCAGGTTCTCAGCCAGTGCTTACTGCTGTCTCGCCGGGACCGCACACGTCATGGCACCGCAGATTCTCGTTTCGCTAGCGCACTTCTCCTCAAGATCCTAAGGCGAGGTAGAACTCCTCTCGCAACGCTCAATGTCGAACGCGAAGCGTTGCACACTCACGGCTTGTTGGATCAAGTGAGGGAGTTCGCCATAGATGACCCCGAGGTCGGTTGGGATTCGCGTTTGGTCGGCCGACTGCGTGCGAGGCCCGAATCTGTAATGTCGCGAGCCGTGGAGCGGACTCCCTTCGTTCTCGATTCCGTCTTCGACATCGATGCTGATTCGGATGAGCCACTGCTGGGAAGCAATGAGGAAGCATCGTTTCTAAAGGCGTGGGTACCGATGACTCTCGGGCCCTGTGCTGGCCACTGGTTCACACCTCAGGCACCATTGGACAAACTGATCGAGTCCGGCGGCATGGGCGATGGCAGCGGGGCGCGCCGCTGCGACTTCCTATTCAGTCACCCTGGCGGTCCGCCGGTAGTGATCGAGATCGATGGTCCGGAACACGATGCAGCCGTCGATGATGCACGAGACGAGTCATTGCGCTCCGTCGGAATAGACGTTCTTCGCGTCACAAATGCCGAAGTTATGCGGGGCCACGGCCCCATGCTGGATCGCATCCGCGCTCACTGCCTTGCAGCGCTTACGGAGTTTCTTCCGGTCACCGGCGAGGATAGGGTGGCTTCCTCGCTCGCTTTCGATTGCGCCACGGCCGCAAAGGCGCAATTCGCCGTCGCCCGAGCTGTCGAATACGGGTGGCTAACGGCAGGTGCAAATTGGGAGATCTACATCAGCGGCGCTGGTTCGCCGGCTGTGGCCGGCGTGCTGGACACAATTACGTTGCTCGCAGGCTTCGACGTGCTCTACGCCGGGCACTCGCTCCCCGCAACCTGTACTGTTTGCACGGAAGATCAGTTCAGTATCACTTGGGTGTATTCGGATCAGGGCGAATGGGTGGT
The DNA here is from genome assembly GCA_012267425.1 of Rhodothermales bacterium. GTDB lineage: Bacteria > Bacteroidota > Rhodothermia > Rhodothermales > Bin80 > Plut-88865. The sequence continues at coordinate 4,680 of JAAXGO010000105.1, read as the reverse complement.
GACAACTGCGTCCAAGACTCCCGACAACCGGGTGCGCATCGCCGTCGAATCCACGGCGAGTCCCTTTCACGCGATTCCCAGAGAGGGCAAGAGCGATTTTGTAATTCGTCCAGCGTTTCTCCCAGCACTGCTTGCGACCGAGCAGGGATTCGACATCAATCGGCGGTCTATTGCCACACAGACCTATCCGGAAGCTAGGTCGGCGTTGAGGATGTTCCTTCACAACGTGTTTCGCAAGCGCGAGTATCGTCCATTGCAAGGTGAGGCAATCTTCAACGCGCTCCGCCATAACGATTCCGTGGTGCTACTTCCAACCGGTGCTGGGAAGAGCATCATCTACCAACTCGCGGGCCTCCTCATGCCCGGCCTGACTCTGGTCGTCGATCCAATAAACGCATTGATTGAAGATCAGGTCGAGGGATTACGCACTTACGGGATCGATCGCGCAGTAGCGATAACCGGAGCTAATGACTACGTTGAACGCGAGTGTCTATTGCGCCGCGTCGAGCGCGGCGAGTACCAATTCGTGCTTCATTCACCTGAGCGGCTTCAATCCCCACAGTTCCGCTCGACGCTGCGTGCACTCGTAGAGTGCTCGCTCGTCAACCTCGCTGTCATCGATGAAGCGCATTGCGTCTCGGAGTGGGGCCATGATTTCCGGCCAGCGTATCTGAACCTCGGGAACAATCTCCGCAGGCTGGGTGCAGACCGCAAGGACAGACCACCACCGCTGCTCGCACTCACAGGTACCGCCTCCCGCGCAGTGCTCCGGGATATGCTGACCGATCTTGACATCGACCGCAGTCGCTCGGAGGCGTTGGTCCGTCCCCTGTCGTTCGACCGGCCAGAAATCTATTTGGAGATGGTACAAACGTCACCGAGAGAGGACCCTAAGGCGGCACTGCGCGGCGTGCTAAACGCTTTACCAGGGAAGTTTGGAATGCCTCGAACAGAGTTCTATCGCCGCTCAGGTGAGGACACGGCTTCTGGGATTGTGTTCGTACCGACGGTGAGAAGCCGCCCGTACGGCGTGATGGATGCACGAAACATCGCCCAACAGGCGACGGGATCGGAAGTCACTGTGTACAGTGGTAAGCCCCCTTGGGGAGGCGACTCCGGCGACGACTCTCGGAAATGGGACGAGGAAAAACGGGAGAATGCAGCGGCCTTCAAGACCAACCGCGTGCCCGTCCTAGTCGCGACCAAGGCATTTGGCATGGGAATCGACAAGCCGAACATCCGGTACACTGTGCATTTCGGTATGCCGATGTCGCTTGAGAGTTTCTACCAGGAAGCCGGGCGCGCTGGCCGAGACCGTAAACCAGCCCGTTCGATCGCAGTGTTCTCCGAGTACGATCGCACTCGCTCGGACAAGTTGCTCAATCCGGATCTCGCTTTAGACGAACTCGTTGAGCGATTCAAGGAAGTGGATAGTGATCGCGAAATCAGCGACGACGTGACCCGGGCGCTGTGGTTCCACCTTCAATCATTCAGCGGAGTGGGGCAGGAAATCGCAAATGTGGAAGCGGTGATGGACGCAATTGGGGATCTTTCCTCAAGCCAACGGAAGGAGCTTCCGTATGGTGACGACAGCGACAAGAAGCTCAAAGAAAAAAGCATCTACCAACTACTTAAACTAAGTGTCATTCGCGACTACGAGGTCGACTTCGGTGGGAAGAAGTTCATCATTCATGTTATTCCCTTCGACCTCGACCGATGTAGAGACCGGCTGATCGAGTACGTCCGGGCAGCAACACCCGGCAAGACCAAGGCATTTGTCAGACAAGCGCATGAGATCAACTCCGCTGGACCGCGTCAGGCGGTGCTTGACTTAACGAGAATGCTGGTTGAATTCACCTACGACGAAATCGAACGTTCACGGCGGCGAGCGATCATGGAGGCCATCCAGCTCGCTCGCCACGCCTTGAGCGATACGGAAATTCGCAGACGACTGCTGGACTACCTCCAAGAGGGGCTTGGGTCTGAACGCATCGAGCAGTTGCTGGCTAGCGAAGAGGTCAAGTTGTCGATGTGGTGGGAACTTGTCGACAAGGTACAAACAGAGATGGATGCGGGTGAACTTCGGGGCCTTTGCATCCGCGCGCTCGAATCTGATCCCGACCATCCGGGGCTTCTGCTGACACGCGCACTCGCAGAGGCAATGTGCTCGGATCATGATACGATCGTCAGTTCGAAAGGCATTGCTACCGCGATCCGGGCGGCTGTCGAGACATACGAGATCTCCCAGACGGACATTGAATCGACTGTTGACAACATGTTTGACCTTGCGGGGACTCGTGCCCGTAATCTTGGCCCAGCGCTCACCACTGCGCTGCTCGACCTTGCCGACACGAGACCTGACTGCGCATTCGTGGAGCCGATGGCTTCCGATCGTGCAGCCGAACTCGATGACTCTCGCGTGCGCGCTGTCGTCGCCACGCGACGAATTCGGAAGGTCGTCGACCAGGTCGAACGGGCAGCACGACACGTAGTTGGGGAATACTCGAAGCCTGGGATAGGCGAAGCATTGGGAGCATGATATGGACGTAATGGACGACATCCACGAGCGGCTAAATGAGACTGAAAGACGGGCAGGTGAGGTCGTCTCGCGCCTTGAACAAATAGACTCACTTCAGCGGTTGATTGCCGACGCCGGGCGAGGGCTTGACGATGCCAACGCCAACGTTGTGAATCTCGCGGCTGCAACCAGAATCGCTGTTGAATCGCTGAACGAGACACTTCTCGCATTCCGTGAGGCCATTGCAGTGATTCGGCGCTCGGACCCCGCACCAGTCAGAGAATCACTTGCCCGCATCGAGACAGAAATTGGCCGGATCGACGCTAAACTCGCTGTTGTCGAAAAACTTGCATCTGAGTTCCAGAACACCAGGATCACTATTGTTCAAGCAGCCGAGAGCAACCTTAGCGAGACCAAAAAAGTGGTCGAAGATGCCGTCGAACGCCTTTCGCGGCAGACCATTTTCGACCGTATCTTTGGACGGTACCGGTCAATCTGAACGTCACGAAGACAGATATGCTCCACAACAGCGAGTCGCGCCGCATCCTTGTCGGCCATTTCCTTCGACGGAAACTGTTGGCAGCATATTTTGCTTGATGGCCCAGTATTTTGTGCGCGTAATCCTGCTATTCCTGCCACCATCGTCAGCGCCAATATTAGCTCCATGGAAACCTCCCGCTTTTGAAGTTTCCATGAATGAAAACACACCGTAGGAAGATCCATCCCCACAGAAAGGAGAGACTCATGTCGGAAGATTCCTACCAGGCTGACGATTGGCCCCCCGAATACAAGAATGACTGGGAACACACCTCCCAGGAGGAAGAAGCACACGGACCGCTACAAGACACACTCACCATCCTCTACGAATCAGAAGAGCCCATAGAGGATGGCGAGGAGCCCTTATACGAATCAAAAAGCATCGAAGGAGAACGGCCTTCCTGGCTCCGCCCCAGCGGGGACACCCACAGGACAGCCAGACCGGCAAGAAGGCGCCGAGTCGAACACCCGAAAGACTGAGAGGAAAGGAAGGAAAACGATAACAGCGATCTTGCAAATGGACTCTTCGATGGTCTCGTTTTGCTCTTCCACTGCAGGGGCGTTCTTCCCTTGGTCGCTGGCTGTTACTGTCCGGCACAATTCTTGCTGTCGAGGGGGATCTGTGCGGCACTGCGCGGTGCGGCGCCGTCCCCGCTGCCTCACTCCGGTCGCTCCGTTACTTCCGATGCTGGCCATCTGCTGTTGCGCTCGCTACATCAGCGCCTGCCTCATTGACTACATTGACCCAACTGGACACGTGCGATCCGGCATCGGGGTCAGGTAAGGGTCGCGGCTAAAGAGGGGAGCACCCCTGCCAAAAAACCTGCTATTTTCCGCCCCGGCAGGTGCACGTCCTTCACACCCGCGGAGTCGGGTCGCTCCGCTCGAAACATTCCCTGACGCAAGACAACACACCCTGAGGGCGCGAAGACCGATTACTGCCGGCATAGCGGACGCCTTTGGCGAGCGGCTATTGTTCTCTGTGATAGGCTCGTTCTCGTCGACGTACGTTCGCTCGATCGCCATCACAGTCGGTGAAGCGGCGGTTGCCGCCCCGCTCTTCCACATCTCGACGATGCCCAAGCCACCGGGAGACGATTCCTCGCTTCGCGAGCACTTCGCCTGGACCTACGGGACTCTCGCAATGGTCCACGCCGCTGTCAAGGACGGCGAGACCCGCTACAAGCCGGTGCACTTCATCATTCGCGGTCGCTTCCGGCACGGATTCCTGTCCGAAAAGATGCGGATGCGCCCGCTGCACGACGACGAGAAGACCAAAATCGCTCACGCGACAACGTGCTGCTACTGCGGTCGCGAGGCAAAGCTTTCATTGGATCACCTGATCCCTAAACTCAAGGGTGGACCCGACGCCGCCGACAACATCACCTACGCATGCAGAAGCTGCAACTCGTCCAAGGGACCGAAGGACATGGTGCTCTGGCTCGTGTCGAAGGGCCGATTTCCTGCGATCCTGGTCTTTCGCCGGTACCTCAAGCTGGCGGCTCGCTGGTGTGAGGACGCGAAACTGATGGAAACGTCATGGGCTGATGTCCCTGACGCCTCACTGCCGTTCGACAAGCGGTCCCTAAGAGTCAAGTGGCCGGAACTATCCGTACAACGGTTGT
>JAAXGO010000104.1 GCA_012267425.1 Rhodothermales bacterium | reverse complement strand
GGACGGCATCTTCGAGCAAGCAGTGGTGCCGTTGCTGGTCGAGTGCCCGGCTCTGCGTGCGGTGACCATCTTCGAACAACTGCGCCGCCGCGATCTCAAGCTTCCTGCAAGCGTGCGCCGCACCCTGAAGCGGCGCGTGCGCCGGTGGCGCGCCCTGCATGGCCCCGAACAGGAGGTGATCTTCGCCCAGAGGAATCCACCCGGTCGCCTGGCGCTGTCCGATCTCTTGACTGTCGCACCACAAGACTTGACGGGGGATAATCATAGCAACTACTATGCCACCGTCTTCGAGTTATATGTGCCGGAAGGAAAATACGTGAAAACTAGAGGCTGGATCCTTCTAAGCGCAGCCGTCGTCGTCGTGATTGCCGTGTTTGTGGCAGCCTATCTCAGCACAGTTTCGTTCGGCACGACTTTAGAGTTCGTAGTCAGGGATATGCATTGCGGAGAATGGGTGTATGGTACCGAGATACAGCTGCAAAATCGGACGATTCGGGGCTTTTTCGCCACAACCTATCATTTCTCGCAGCTCGACCGGGGGGCGAGTATTCTAAAGATTGAAGCGCCATATTACGAAGGTGTAGAGGTGCCGATCAATCTCAAACGAGGTAGAAACATTCTCGACGAACCTATCGAACTAATGGGGTTCGAAATACCGGAATTGAGTCATTTTTTCATTATGGAAAGGATCGAAGACGGGCAGCTCATTTCCGAAGTGAGGCCGGTAGCCGCAAACGGCCAGGCTATCCTCAACCATCCTTGCCTGGACCTACGCATGTTCGTCAGGATATCGGCCCAGATCCTGGATGGTGCGTATTCCTACGAACCGTCGGATGAAGGTGCTGAGAGAGGTGAGGAGCTGTATACAGCAGAGCTGACTCCCGTATGGGATGCGAACCCAGGAACCATATTTCGCTGGAAAACTCGTCTTCCGGTAGAGGAGATCAAGAGGAGTCGAGCCCTGTACTGGGTGGTTGATTATTTGCTGTTGATCCCGGATCCCAGGGAAATCGGACCTACCGAGCTCGATGCCATAGGGAATGAGCTCGCCTCGAAAACAACGGTGGAAGCGTGGATGGGTTACCTCGATACCCTGGAAGAAGCGCTGAGTTTCTACCTGTTTCCCAGTTGGAATGTGGTCGCAGGAGGATAACTTGATCAAGACCAGTGCGCTTATCAAGAAGTATGGAGAGGTAATCGCTGTTGACGGAATCGATTTAAGCATACAGCAGGGCGAAATTTACGGCTTTTTGGGACCTAATGGTGCCGGTAAAACATCGACAATCATGATGCTTCTCGGCGTATCATCGCCGACCAGTGGAGAGATCTACCTGTTTAATGAACGATACACGCCAGCTCGCCTTGACCTGAGAAGGAGGATCGGAGTCGTACCTGAGAAGCACCCACGCGGAATGTGGACCTGGATGACCGGTGTCGAGTACCTCGAGTTGTTCGCAGATCTGTTTAGAGTGAGGAACGCCGGACGTCGAATAGTTTGTCTGCTGCAACAGGTAGGTTTGGCCGAAGCGGCAGACAGGAAGATCGTAGGTTATTCGCGCGGTATGCTGCAGAAGCTCAGCATAGTGCGGGCGCTGCTGCCGGATCCGGATATGCTCTTTCTGGACGAGCCTATTTCCGGACTTGATCCGATCGGGATAAGGCAGATTCGCGACCTTGTGATTGCTGAAAACAGGGAGGGCCGGACGATTTTCATTTCCTCGCACCTATTGTCAGAGATGGAAAAAGTTTGCCACCGGATTGCCGTTATCCACAGAGGCAGGCTTATGGCAGAGGATACGACGGACAAGCTCCTGCTTAAGCTTTCATCCGCCAAACACATAGAGCTAGACTTCGAGAACCTGCCAGAGGAGCTTATCGGCGATATAGGAGCTCTTGGATTCGTTATTGACTGCAGCATTCAAGATGGTACGGTCATGGTAAAGGTGCCAACGGAAGGTGATTACAGAAAGCCTCTATCTGAGTTTCTCATAAAGAAGGGGCTCATTCCCTTACGGCTGGCGGAACAGCGCCTCTCCCTGGAAGAGGCGTTCGTGACAATTACCAACGAAAACGTTAGCCAGCTGACTGGTGTCGGGAGCACCTCATGAATTATCGTCTGCACGCGACAACGACGTTCAGCCGAAGACGCATCTACGAGACGTTCATTAGCCCCAGCTTCTATGTCGCGATGAGCGTTGGGCTGTTGCTGGGTTATTTTCTGGTGTCGGGATTCGTCGGAGCCGTGGATTCGAGCGGTTTGAACTTTGGGCTCAATCCTGTTTATGAGCTCCTGACCAGGGTGCTCTCAGGGGCTTTCGGTGATACCTTTATACTGCAGCTATTCGTCGAAGGTCCTTTCCTGTTTGCGCTCCACGCAGCTTCCCTGCCGTTCCTCTTGTACCTTTCCGTGAGCGCGGTTTACAGGTTCGGTTTCGAGAGAAGCATCGGAGCCGTGGAGCTTCTAACCTATGGTCCGGCTGATGGAACCTCATGTTTTCTTTCTCTACTGATCCGTAACATCCTATTTTCACTTCTCTATCTGGTCGTTCAGCTCGTTTTCTTCCTTATCCTATCACTCCTGAACAATCTCGTCCTTGGGCCGCATTTCTTCTATTCACTGTTGCTGTTTTTTTTTCTTACCATATCAGTTTTTTCTTACAGTACCTTTGCTTCCGTGCTGATCGGCAACTCGTCCGGAGGAGTCGCGTGCTTCGTCGGCCTCATGGTTTTGTTCGGATTACTCCAGATGGGTTCCTTCACGATCATTAGCGGCTATGTGAAGAACCTTTCGTCCGTGTTCGCGGGTTTGCTACAGTGGATATCGCCTCTGTTTTACTGGGCACAAGGATTGACGGCGGCTGATCATGGAAATACCACCGGATTGCTGCTGAGTCTTTTCCTAAGTATTGCGTTGTCGGCTATCGTCCTGTTAGTGAGTCACTTCACGATAAGAGCCAGAGGTATACGAGCTTGACTGAGAAATTACGATATAGGGGTGCCCCCTCCCCTGGCAGTGGCGTGATCTGGGCTGCTCTGTCCGCGATTCTGTTCGTCAGTGGATTATCGGTATTGGGAGCCCAGGCACCCGAGATAAAGGAAAGCCTGATCTACTCTGTCGTTGCCTTCGATGGTAAAGACTACAGTGGTACGTTCTGCCGGGAAGATGCTGACACGATCTATTTGATCGGTGATGTCGACAACTTCGTGAATGTTAAGAAGGCGCTTGTCTACTACTGGGATATTACCCAGGAATGGAAGCTAGATCTCGAGCATCTGAATTATACATTTGAAGGCCAAATCGAGCTTACGGACAAGTCCGACAGTGTCGAATTCTTGGAATCGGTCAAGTTCACATATTACAATGCTCCCGGAGAATACGAGATCAACTGGCGCGTGTTCACGGGTGATGAAGCCGACAGGGAATACGCGGCCTATGATAAATTGATGGATGAATACTTAGAAGAGATCGAAGCCTACCAAAACAGGCAAATGGAACTGCAGGTTCGCTTCGAGGATATGATTCAGCAACTGAGCTTGCTTCGCGAGGAGGAGGAACAGGTAATAAAACGCCTGCAAGAATCCCCCGCAAAAAAGCGCCTCGACGAAATTAAAGACGAAATCGAACAGGCCCGAAGGGAGCAGACCAACACATCACAGCTCGAGCAGGAAAAGGCAGCGCTCGAACGTGACTTGTCTCCGCTGATCGAAGCCGCAGCACGCAGCCGGCTGGAAATACTTGCTTTTGCCGAATTGGCGCAACGGCTGGGCGAAGGGCTACCTGCCCCGGAACATCCGGGATACTTCGTGCGTGAGCCGGACAATGCGTTTCTCTTCAACCTCGAACCGGGCGAATACCGCATACGATTCATTTTGCCGAACGGTACAACGTTGGAAGGTTCCGAAAAGCGCGTTCTCGTGCACGAAAAGCGGCGTGAAAACAGTATCGGCTACGACGTCATCCCGGCCGACAAGTGGACTAGACCGATGCTATCCCAAACTCCCGCCTCAGTGCTCTACGTCGACGGGACCACGGATCTATATCTGCTCCCCTATTTTCAGGACAAGTTTAACGACCTCTACTACAACAAAACGGTCAGGAATGACGCTCGAGGTAATCCCAATATTATGCGTTGGGTTAAGATTCAACAGGTACCGAAACCGCTTATTGAAGTCAATTATCCCGGCAACAGGACCGAGAGGTTCCTCGAACAGCCCTTTTATGTGGAACAGCTACCTGGCAGCTCATTCGGCTACAAGATCGTGCCCTTCGACACCGCCGGCGAGCACAAGGACCGTGATCCAAACCTGATCGCCTTTCACATTCCCCTTGAGCCCACAGACGAAGTGATACGGTTCAAACTCTCGAGTAGAGATGGCGAACAATTGGCCGGCAGCGAAAGACAGATTAGGATTGTGAGTAAGACTAGCCTACAAGTGATTGGATTGCTGCTGGCGCTCCTGCCGCTGGTCCTGATGGTTATGGTGCTGGTTGCTCGAGTCAAAGGCAGGCGGCGGTTCGCCAAGCTGGAAAGCTACCAATCTCATTAATATGCCTCCCTGGCGCAGGACGGCTCCGCCCGGCGGCTCCACGCAATCTGGGCAGGGAGGAGTTCCGGCTTCATGACTACATCAAGCAATGAGGTAGCCAAGGCAGGAGTTCATTACCTTTGAAAAACGCGGCAGGTGAGCTGATTAGTGGCCAGGTGATTCCGATGCAATCCTGGGAGGTCTTGCTCTGTGGGGCTCATCCCGGCTACACTAGCTACGAGCAGTTTCTGCGCAAGCAGTTTCGGTTGCAGCAGAACTGTACCCGAGCCGAGGGAGAAGCCGGAGCGGTGCGTACCGGTGCGGCGCAGCGCCCCGTCCAGAGATAGAGCCCTAAAGGAATCTGACCATGAAGATCGGCGCCTCCACCATCCTCCACCGCGACCGCCGTCTTGACCGGGACCTGTTCCGTGAGTTTCAGGAAGCGGGTATCGAGTCATTGGAGCTCACGGACTATCACCCCGACTTTGACTACGACGAGCTCGGGGCTTTTGCAGATCTGCGAAGTGCAATCGTGGACTTGTCGTTGCATCTCAACTCGCTCCACATCCATCTCGAAATCTTCAATGACTATGACCTGGCGACGCTCGATGATGAACAGCGGGAAAAGACTCTGACCGCGTACCGTCAGGCGGTCGATGTGATGGACGCACTGGGTGGCGGAATCCTCGTGACGCATCACATACAGATTCCGGAGCCTGACGACGCCCGACATACCGAGAAACGGGCCGCTTACATTCGTAATCTGGGTGCGGTCGCACGGTATGCGGCGCCGAAGACGGTCAGTTTCGCAGTCGAAAATACCCCCCGAGGGTACACCCGGGATCCCTCTCGGCTTGTCGAACTGATCGCGGATCTGAATGAATCGAACGTGGGCGTTGTGATCGACACCGGACACCGCAATATCCTCGGCGATCCGGTCGAAGCCCTGCGGATAGCCGGACACCACCTCATGACCCTGCATCTGCACGACAACCATGGCGAAGAAGATGAACATCTGCTGCCGGGACGTGCCGACATCGACTGGGACGGCGTGGTCGGAGCGTTGGATGAAATCGGTTACTCCGGCGTCTTCATGTACGAGCTCAACAGATCCGAGGATCTGACGGAAATCCGTTCGAACGCTGAACAGCTCTTGGGATCCTTCACGGACTGTTGAGGCAGCTCGACGGAGCCGCTGGCATCCGAGGGATTGTCAGGCAATTGAACAAAGGGGGATTGATCGTGGCCGAAAGAAGACTGAATGGGAAGGCGGCCATCGTCACGGGAGGCGCGACCGGCGTGGGCGGGGGCATTGCAGACAAGCTGGCTGCGGAAGGGGCTGCCGTTCTCATCGTGGACATCGACGAAGCTGAGGCCAATGCGCGATCAGCGACGATCCGTGATGGGGGAGGCCTGGCATCCGCGATGGAAGGTGACGTCTCAAGGGAAGACGTAGCCAAGGCCATGGTGGATCGGGCTGTCGACGAATACGGCCGTCTGGATATCCTGGTGCAGAACGCCTACGGCGTGATGGGTCTCCAGGATGGAAGTGCTCTCGAAACCACCGTCGAGCGCTGGCACAAGGGCATGAACCTGCTGGTGATGGCTCATTTCCTGGGTGCCAAGTACGGTGTTCCAGCGATGCAGGTGTCGGGACCGCCCGATGGCTACGACCCCGGTCCGTGGAAGGGTCGCGGAATCCGGCACGGCGACCCTCCACCGATGGAGATCGGACGGATCATCAACATCTCATCCGTGCACGGACTCCTCCAGTCGGCCAATACAATGGTCTACGAGACCGGCAAAGCCGCCGTCAACGGCCTGACTCGCCAGATGGCCATCGACCTCGGTCCGCTCGGCATCACGGTAAACGCCATCGCCCCCGGCCATATGGTGACCGAAAACCTCGAGAAGCTGTGGTCCGAAGTCGGGAACGAAGCCGGCTTCCATCTCGCGGAGTTGCAGTACCCCGTCCGACGCACAGGCACGCCTGAGGATGTTGGAAACGCCGTCGCCTTCCTTTGTTCTGAGGAAGCCGCGTTCATCACGGGCGTCGTTTTGCCCGTCGATGGCGGTCTGAGCATTCAGCTGCAGGAGAACATCGTCTTCGAACTGAAGAACTACATCCAGGAGAATCCCGGGCTGAAGACGTTCTTTGATGGCGGGTTCGGGTCGGGGGATCGGCGGTGACGATCCATCGCGGCCTGGCAATCCATCAAGAAAGCCGGGTGGTTAGGGTAATCCAACGATTGTTAGAGAGCGATAAGTCGAAAGTATTCCCCAAGGCCCCGACATCCTACGCGCATCCCCGGCGCGTACCTGAGATAGCGTGGCCTCGATAGAACCGATCAATCGCCACAACGCGCTCGCGTTCAAGGTCGCGCGGTTGCGCGCCCTGCAAGACACTCCCACCGCGTTCGGATCCACGTATGCAGTCGAGTCCCGGCGGACCGAGCAGGAATGGCTGCAACGCGCCGACCGGTGGCACGGAGACCGCTCGGTGGCGTTCCTGGCATTGGACTCCAAGCTGCCGTGCGGGATCGTTGGCTCGTTCCTCGATCGCGAGGAGCCGTCGCACGCCGTTCTGGTTTCGATGTGGGTGGCACCTTCGCATCGTCGCAGCGGCGTCGGGCGCGCACTGGTCTGTGCGGTCGTGGATTGGGCTCGGACCAAGGATGCTCGGGTGGTCCAGCTGACGGTAACGTGCAACAACGACACCGCCATCACGTTCTACCGGAGCCTGGGCTTCTCGTTCACCGGCGCGACCGAGCCCTATCCCAACGACGCGGAACTGTTCGAGCAAGAGATGCGCAGAGCAATCTGAACCTGGAATTCCGTTCCGAGCCAGCCGGGCGGTGGCAGGTTGTATCAGCGGCCGAGGCGGTACTCCAGGCCCACGCGATCGAGCAGGCGCAGGATTGGCTCGGCGTGTACTCCGACGCCGACGTTGAGGAACTGGTGCGGCTGCGGCTTGAAGTCCAGTGGATAGTGACGGGTGTGCGACTGCAGTGCCCAGATGGTACCGTTGACGTCGACGATCGGACCGCCGCTCTGGCCGCGCAGGCCCGGAGTCGAGGTCTCGATGAAGGTGCCCAGTTCGCCGTTCTCGGCGGTGGGGGAGGGACAGCGCAACATCCGCACCAGCATCCCCTCGAACGGAAACAGCGGCAGCGGTACCGAATCGGCCGGCAGCAGGAACGCCTGGCGTGCCTCGTCGTAGGTGGGGACGATGTCGTGGAAGGAGAAGCCGAGCCGACACAGACTGCGACCGGGCCGGTAGTCGCCATCGGGCCGCTTGAATACCGGATAGTAAGAAATCTGCTGCGGATCGAACGGCTGCAGGCGGCCCACCGCGAGGTCGTTGGCCGCATCCAGCGTCACATCCTGCAGCGCGGCGCCGTCGGTGCCCCACCACACGGAATGGTCGCGCACGACCTCGGGAGCTGGAGCCTCCTCCTCGGCGGGACGCTTGCGGCTGCGGCGCCGCGCCAGCCAGCTCCTCTTCGGTGCGGTGTCGGGAGCGGCGGGCGGACGGGCGCGGAACGCCTGCACGGCCTCCTGCTGGCTGCGGATCAGTGCCAGCACGTGCGCAGCCGTCAGCACCCAGCCGTCCGGATTCACCACCACCCCGGCGCCGATCTCGCAGCGGCACTTGCCCGCTACCGTACGGCTGGAGATGACCACCGGAATCGTGAACTTGCCGGCGCGCGCGATCGCCTCAGTAAACATGGTGGTTCACGCCGTCTCCGGCAGTCGGCGTGCTGCCACCTGGGCCGCCTGGTATACGGCTTGCAACGGCGTGCCCGTGGCCTCGGCGGCGCGCCGGCAGTCGTCGTACTCGGGCGCCCAGCGTGGCTCCAGGCCGGCGCCGCGTACCACCTTGACGCGAATCTCGCCATGCG
>JAAXGO010000103.1 GCA_012267425.1 Rhodothermales bacterium | reverse complement strand
GTCCCGAAGTTCACGCCGTTGATGGTCAGCATCTGCTGCGCCACGTCCACCAGCACGCTCGTTATCACCGGCGCGGCAGTCTCCGTCGACGTCTGCGTAGATGTCTCCTGCGCGGTCGGCTGGCTGGCTACCGCGACGAAGGACGCGACGACGGCGACCAGGGCCGCCACGGCGACGTGGCCCAGCCGCAGACTCAGCCGCTTCGCTACCTTCAGAAGATCGCTTCGCAGACCATCCGGCGCCCCACCAGCTCCTTCACTCCCCGACTGACCATTTGTGTGCATCAATCGTTCCTCCCTCCTTGTGCAACCACTACGTTTCGATGGCCGCGCCGATGCACGCGGCTCGAGAACGCCGTCGTCCGGTCACCAGCTCAACGTCATCCCCGCGCCCGCGCCCTCGTGGGTGACCACCGGTGATACCGTCAGTCGCGCAGATCGAGGCCTCCGGTAGACCGTCTCGCGTATGCTGTAGTCGATGCTCCAGCCTACGAAAGCGCCAATTCCCGCCCATATGAGCGCTGCGTTGTGAAGGAACACTACGCATTCAGCGACCCTGCCTTGGGTGCATAGGCCGAAGAAAGTACCAACTCCCGCCGCCGCGCCTAACCAGATGCCATTGGACACAGAATCTCGTAGCGTAATGGTGCTCACCTCATCCTCGGTAAACGTTCTACTGTGGCGTCCAGCGGCAATCACAAGCGTCGACGACGACAGATCCACGATGTGGCCGTTCATGTGCAGCCCGAGCGTATCCGTAACGTGGACTGCGTCTCCGGGTTTCAACCGTCCAGACTGCAGCAACTCTTCCAGTGATGCCGACATCTCCTGAGCTTCCGCCATCGGTGCCGCCAACGACAGCGTGGCAACCAACCAAGCCAATGCCAAGCCGCAACGCAATTTACGAACGCCTGCCCGCGTCCGTCGCCCCCGGTCCATGGGTCCCCGTCTCCTATTCGCCTCAGCCATATGCCTCTCTTTTCTCGCCGGGGCACGAGTCAACGCCTGCATGCTTCGCCATACTGCTCTCGATCGCGTCACGGCCCCACCGTCCCTTGACTCCGGAGTCATTTTTCCGCGGCAACGACCGCGGTACGCAGTTCCGTCATGTGCACCGCCTTGATGGGTGTCACGCCCGCCACGATCGCGCTGTCGGTATAGACAGGCACCGCGCGTCCGGCGGCTACGTATGCTGCGTTCAGCGCAGTGCGAAGTTCCGTCACATGAGCCGCCTTGACCGGCGTCACACCGTAAATTATCTCCGGATCCGTCCATGCAAACGCCGCCAGTCCAACGCCTTCCCGCAACGCGTCAATGCGTCCACGCAGATCTCTAATGTGAGTAGCATGTACCGCCGTTGCACCGACAGTGATCAAAGCGTCGGCAAACGCCGATTGGGCCTTGCGGCCTTCCGCACAGGACGACGGCTCCCAGTCCCAATCTGGGTCACCGTAATTCTGCCCGTACTTGATCCACATATTCTCACATGATGGGGCTGAATCGTGGTCGGTATTATGAACCTATCTCAAAATCGCTTGAACAATATCAGCAATGCAGCAAGCTGCACGAATCCGAGGAAATTCGCCGGGTAGTATTCCCAACGCGTCACAATGCGGCGTTGCCATTGGAGCCACGCAAAGAAACGCTCCACCTTCCATCGCCGCGCATACCGCCGCAGCGGCCTCCCGTCCTGCGTCTTCGCCCGCGTACGATTCTTGCGGTGCGGCGCGATCATCTCAACGCCTTCCGCCTCGAGCTCGGCGTCCAACGGGTCGGAGTCATACGCCTTGTCACCGATCAGATGCTCCGGCGTCGCTTCGATCATGTAGAAGTCGAAGCTCAACTGCACCAGCGTGACCTCGTGATGGTTCGCAGCGTGCGTGCTGACCGACAGCGGCAGGCCCTCACGGTCCACGATCCCCATGATTTTCACGCCTTTTCCGCGCTTCGTCTTGCCGACCTCCGCCCCGCCGCCCTTCGCCGATGCGAACATCGCGTCGATGAAACTCTCCGACTCATCCACGTCGCCCCGCTCGCGAAGCGTATTCGCCACATCCACCAGGATGTCGCGCAGCACCTCCTGCCGGCACCACCTCTGAAAGCGGCGATGCACGGTCTTGTAGTTGGGATAGCTCTGCGGCAGCATGTGCCATTGGGCGCCGGTGCAGAGAATCCACAAAACGGCTTCGAGCACACGCCGGGTCGGAATGGGCTTGCGTCCCGCGCGACCAGGAACCGGATGCTCCTCGGGAAAGTGACCCCGAATTTGCTCCCACTGTTCGTCGGTCAACTTCACCATCACGATAAAAATAGCTCAGACCAATCCAGATTTCAATTTTGAGATAAGTTCATAGTCCTGGTCCATTTCAAGTGAATAAGCATCACTTATGTCAACCAGAGATACCGCTGTAGTAAACTCCGCGGTCGGATCCAATATTAGCGTGTCTGAATATGAAGACGCGCAACCTGAATAGGAGCCGGACCCGGAGCAGCTTTCTTCACAAAATTGATCAGGATCGATCCACAGATTATCGACCCCGCAGTACGTAATCGTCCCGTCTTCAAGACCCTTGTACTGTCGTTTGACTGCGAGCTTCTCCGGTGCATCAAAAAAATTTATCTGACCCCGTGGATCTCCCTTTATAGTCTCGACTTGGGCTGTATACGGTTTGTGTGGACACTCGCCGAGGCCAAAAGTGTAGAACTGACAGGCGTGGTCTCCTGTGGGCTTCCATCCTGGAATTGTCGTTTTACTGCCGCCAGCTACCGAGGCCAGCTTTTCGTTGAGAGCACGTGTCATCGCCATGTAGGTTCGATTGTAGCCTAAGCCGCCAAAATCGCTTGGAGCCTTGATTCCAGTAACGGAGTACAACTTCGTTACCTGATCCAGCATGCTCGAGTCGTTTATGCCGGAATCATATATTTGAAGCCTATGGGTGTTCCAGATAAAGACCTGTTTCGCCGTTTCGTCCAGACTGGCCCAAGCATGACACACGGGATCGTCAAATTTGCCGCGGTCGTACCAGTCCTTGATCAACCGGTCACGGTTCTCGTCCAAGCTCGCTCTTCCGAATACCGTCACGGTGACGGTGTCGGTATCCGTATAGAATACGCCACCACTTTTTTCCACTTCCGCGATATGCTGGTCGTCTGTGACCGTCAGCTCAAATGTCAACACTGTATCTGCGGCGACGACGGGTGCGACGAATGTCGCTGTGCCGGGAGCATCCGTCGGTATCTGCAATGAAACTCGCGGACCGCCGGAAAGTTGTGACCATTCGTAGACGTATTTATTTAGCGGGGTAGCCA
>JAAXGO010000102.1 GCA_012267425.1 Rhodothermales bacterium | reverse complement strand
ACGGAAGTATCGTCGGAACAACGCAGTAGCCGACGACCGACTCTTCGTAGAGATACCAAGGCCTGCTCAGGCCATTGCCGCAGCGCGCAGAGCCGCCCGAAGGGCTTCCATGTCGGCTTCGTCGTTATACACGTGCGGTGACACGCGGACAGCGTCGCCGCGTGCAGACACGGAGACATTTCTTCGGGTGAGTTCTAGTCGGAGACGCTCAACTGGCAGCCCCTTCGGTGCACGGATCCCGAACAGGTGTGCGCTTCGGCTACTGCCTTCTTCGATTCGATAGCCGAGTGTTGCCGCATCGCGAAGCACGTCATGCGTGAGGACTTCGCAGTAGGCCTGAATCGCGTCCGCCCCCCACTTGAGGACGAGTCGTAAGCCTGCCACCATCATCGGTACGAGAACGAAATTGCTTCTTTCTCCTACGTCAAAGCGCAAGGCGCCCGGCTGATATTCTTCCTGGTAACGTATAAGCTCACCAAACCTCTCGCTATGAAGTCGGCTAATCCAGTTTTCTTCAAGCGGAACGCCGGAAGTGAAGCGCGGCCCCATGTACAGTGCACCTATGGAGTACGGCCCAAGTAGCCACTTATAACCGGCACAGATCAAGGCGTCCACGCCAAGCGCACGTGCATCGAACGGCAGTGCACCCACGGACTGTGTGCCGTCGACAACGAATGCTGCACCCACGTTCCGGGCCCGGGCCCCAATCGACGCTAAATCGAACCGCGTGCCGTCGGCCCAGTGGACATTGCTGACCGCGACCAGCGCCGTATTTTTGTCAATTGCGTCGATCACTCGAGCGTTCCACTCCGCGGAACGACCTTCGCCGTCCGGCGGCTTCACGGTACGCAATTCGGCCGAGAACTCCCGCGCCAGTCGGCGCCAGGAATAGACGTTGCTCGGAAACTGCTCGTGTATCACGACAAGATTCTGTCCGCGGCCCGGGCTGATATTACGGGCCACCGTGGCGATGCCGTAGGATGCCGCTGGAATGAGCGCGACATCCTGCGACTCGACGTTGACGAGCGCCGCGAAGAGACTACGAGCTTCGTCTGCTTCTTCAAAGAACATCGACGGAGTAATGAGGTGCGGACCGCGCTTGCGGCGCATTCCCTTGATCCCCGCCTGCTCCACGCTACGCGCCAACGGAGACATGTACGCACAGTTCAGATAGTGTACGTCGTTGGGCAGCGAGAAGAGATCTTTCTGGCACTCGAGCATGATGCTTGGGGTAGCAGGGGATTAGAAGTACGAAAGCCGGAATGACTTCACGTTTTGGGCTCACGTCGGACAAGCACCGGCATTTCTTACATTGTTAGGCCGAAAAAAATAGACCAACGGTCGGTTGTCATGCATAAGGCCACGTGCATTCTGACACTTGTCATCATCTCCTGCAGCGGTGTCGGCGGTCGTGACGACGAGCCGCCCGAAATATCGCTCCCAGACGGCTTTGAAGTGGACGTGCTTTACCACGCGTCGGCTGCTGACAGCAGCTCGTGGGTGTCATTGACCATGGATGGGGACGGGCAACTTATCGCTTCCGACCAGTATGGCTCGCTTTACCGGATTGACCCCGCACCGGCGGGGTCAGATCCCTCGGAGACGATGGTCGAGAAACTGGACATAGTAGTGGGTCATGCACAGGGCCTGCTCTGGGCCTTTGATGCTCTGTACGTAGTAGTCAACAGCGAAGAAGGCGTGGAGGGGAACGCCAGCGGGCTGTACCGCCTCACGGACACCAATGATGACGAGCAACCAGATTCCGTTTACAACCTCGCTACGTTCGAGGGTTTTGGAGAGCACGGGCCTCACGCAGTGATTCTATCTCCGGATTCGGCGTCACTCTACGTGATAGCTGGTAACCATACCGAACTTCCCGAGACCTATCGTTCCATCGTTCCGCCTAACTGGGCCGCCGACGGACTCAGTCCCCCTTTGCGGGATCCGCGCGGGCACGCAGCCGATCGTCCGCCGCCGGGCGGATGGATAGCTCGTACGGACCCGATGGGAAAGAACTGGGACCTGGTCAGTGTCGGGTTCCGCAATGCATACGACATCGCGTTCAATACGCAAGGGGATCTTTTTACCTTCGATTCCGACATGGAATGGGACTTGGGGATGCCGTGGTACCGGCCCGTTCGTGTGCTGCACGTCACCAGTGGCAGTGAGTTCGGCTGGCGCACGGGGTCGGGTAAATGGCCGGCCTACTACCCAGACAATTTGCCGAGCGTAGTCGACGTCGGCCAAGGATCACCTACGGGCGTTTTGGCGGCGGCTGGTGCGGCGTTCCCCCGCAGATACCAGTCGGGGCTGTTCGTATTCGACTGGAGTTTCGGCACGATCTACTGGGTGGGATTGCAAAGCCGTGGAAGCAGCTACGAAGGTGAACTCGAAGAATTTTTGTCGGGCATCCCGTTGCCGGTTACTGACGGAGTAATAGGTCAGGACGGCGCTCTGTACTTCGCAACGGGCGGACGGCGGCTTGATTCGTGGCTCTTTCGCGTGAGATATGCCGGGCCTCAGGCTGTCTCGCCGCCGCCCGCCGAAGTGCATCCGAGTGCGCAGCATGCCCTCCGCAACATGCTCGAAGCATTCCACGGACGTGTGGATCCTGCAGCCCTAGGCGCTGCCTGGCCACATCTTGCGCACGCCGATCGGTTTGTCCGGTATGCAGCACGCATCGCCGTCGAGCACCAGCCGGTCCAATCTTGGCAACAGCGGGCACTGTCCGAACCCGATCCGGTTAAGAGAATGTACGCCGTGATCGCGCTTGCTCGCAACGGTTCCACGGATCTTCGAGACCAGGCTTTCCGGGCACTGCTTTCGATTGACGAAGCGTCACTGTCGCGAGCTCAGCAGCTCGATCTACTGCGAGCGTACGGACTTGTTATGATCCGCATGGGTGCTCCCGAAGGTCTCGTCCGCGACGGAATCATTCGTGTTCTAGATGCTCGGTACCCAACAGGAGATGAGGTGCTCAACCGGGAACGTGGCCTGCTTCTGACGGCGCTTGAAGCGCCGGGTATCGCAGAGAAGATGGTTGGGCGCCTTGCTACGCTCTCCGGTCATGCGGCAAGTGACGTAGCGCTTATAGGCGAGCGCGTAGCCGGGCGCAGCGAACAGTACGGGCAAGCAATTACCGATATGCGCACCAACATGCCGCAGGTGCAGGAAATCGACATCGCTATGAATCTACGCCACGTCCAGACAGGCTGGACTCTTGAACTGCGGCAGGCATACTTCGGGTGGTTCTACGACGCATTGAGAAAAAGCGGCGGCATGAGCTATGTCGGCTTCCTCGAGAACATGCGGGCAGATGCGCTTGAACATGTCCCGGCGGCTGACCGTGAGGCTCTCGCTGATCTGACCGATGCGTATACCGAGAGAGCGTGGGGCCTGGAAGACGTGCCGCAGCCGGTAGGACCGCCACGGCAGTGGAACAGGCAGGAGATCTTCAAGCTGATGGAGCACGGCATGAATGAGCCGCGCAGCCTTGACAACGGCCGCACGATGTACGCAGCGGCGCTTTGCCAGGCGTGTCACCGTTTCGGCGACGCGGGTGGGCTGATCGGCCCCGACCTCACGACTGTCGGTTCTCGGTTTTCGCGGGGTGACCTGCTCGAAGCGATCGATTCGCCGAGCTTCGAAATCTCCGACCAGTACGCGGCCGACTTGATTAGTCTGTCGAGCGAGCAGGTCATCATCGGGCGTGTTGTGGCGGAAGTTGCCGACTCGCTGTGGGTCAATCAAAACCCGTACGATCCAGACCAACAGATCGTTGTGCGGACTGCCGATATCGACGCGCGAGAGAAGTCCAGCGTGTCCATCATGCCGCCGCGGCTACTAAATCGCCTTAATGGCGAGGAGGTGCTGGATCTTTTGGCATACCTGATTTCGGGCAGTGATCCCGACCATGTGTGCTATACACACGAAAATGGCTGCGAAGGCGACGACACTGATTAATTCTCTTCGAGCCCATAAATCGTTCCCTGTAGCGCACCCGAATGCACCGTTAGGTCGGCCGACTGAAGCGAATAGAGGATCTCCACAATCCACGTCGGCGCAATATCTCTGATCCATAGGTGGACGGTCCTGCCGTCGGCGGAAAGCTCTGCGGAACGGATGACTAGCGATTCTTCGTTGTAGCGCTTCGAGCCGTATCTGCGCGTTCGCTTCAGCTGCCAGGTGTTGACCTCCCAGGATGACACGTTTTCTGCCGATGACTTGTCTAGCGGCTCGGCGAACGTGATTTTCAGGCCAGACGTCAGCGCTTTGAATTCCACGGGAAGATGCAGCGGGACACCGGTGTAGCGAACGCGATACATTCCGCCGACCTGTAGCATTTGATTGGTTGCCCAGGCGGACATCCCGAGCACGTAGAGCTGGCCGTCGAGGGGATTCATTCGTGCGCGCATGAGGCCAGTGGCAAACTGGGGCAATGGCAGCTCTACCATCGTAGCCTGTTTCACACTTGCGAAGGTCTGCGGCATAACGAGGTGCATCTTACCGTAGCCATATGACAGATTGAGGAGCTTACCACTGAGTGGACCCCACCGGTCGCTATTCGCCCAGACAAGTTCGGAGGGAGATCGGTCGTACTTACTGTCGATCCAGACCAGCGGATCTGCCATCGCCTCGTCCGACGAGTCTTTCGGTGCTCCGTAACCATACATATTCCCATAGAATCCTCCCTCCTCAACCCAGTTAATTCGGTTCATCGGGTTCCAGAATCCTTCCTGATCCGTGACCACGTAGGAGCCGTCTTTGTTTACAAGCACGCCGTTGGCTGCGCGAAAACCCGTTGCGATGATTTCTGACGCACTGCCATCGGCACTGACCCGGATGAGTGTACCATGCTGCGGAATGAGCGCCGTGCGTGCGTGCCGTCCGCTCTTGGCATAATAGAAGTTGCCCTCGTCGTCGGTTTGCAGTCCCATTGCGAATTCATGGAAATGCTCGGTGACCTGGTGGTCGCTGTTGAAGCTTTCATAGAAGTCGGTTTCTCCGTCGCCGTTGAAATCTCTCAGCACTGCAATCTGGTCGCGGCAACCAACATAAATGGCGCCTTCGTGCACCTTGACGCCGAGCGGTTGGAAGAGTCCGCTTGCGATACGGCGCCACGAGACGGTGCCTTCCGTTTGGGAAATCCCTTTGAGATGCCAAACCTCGCCATCAATGGTGCTTACGACAGCCTCCTCCCCGCCGTTGAGGTAGTCAATTCCGGTTAGTCGAAGCCGGCTCTTCCACGGATTGTCCATAGGGCGCGTGAGTACGTCGACCGCGTAAGCCGCATCTTCTCCGCGAATGATCGGTGCTTCGAGGACCTGGGTAAACTGGGCCGGGCCGCCGCGCGTGTAGTGGCGAAGATTTTCGGGCGCCCGGCTATTCGCTAAAAGTGCGTCAAGAGTGTCTTGCGCGCCGGCCGACATGTAGATTTTCGCGCGGACTGGCGTCGATGCCGGTACGGTGAGCACGTGGAAGCCGTCCTCGATGGAATGTGCGCCGCCTCGCACAGCGACGGCCGCCGAATCGGGTGCAATGCGCAGTGTAAGTGGAACCGGCGAGGAAGCTACGTTGAGGGTCCGACTCATCACGTGACCAGACTCCAACGCGTACATTTCCAGAACGTCGGCGTCTCCGACGGTATACTTGAAGATAACGTGTTTGCCGTGTGTGTAGAGCCCCTTGTAATGTGCCCACGCTCTGGGCAGCGGGCCGAACCGGCGTCCGTCCACAGCGACGAAGCGTGGATCGTCAAAGCTGCCCGTTTTGGGGTTCGCCCAAGAGGGAGCGACCGGGTTCTCGACTTGGATTGTGCCGACTGTCCGAGGAAATACGTTGTGCTGATCGTCCAGGAGAATGTCTTCCCAGTCGATGAAGCCTTCGCCGGTCCAGAAGCCTGCTAAGCGCAAAAGGTCGTGGTCGAAGAGGACGAAGGCACGCCCCGCAGCCACACCGCCGCGACCTGGATCTAGCCGCACGGCAATGCCTTTGTAGGCGAAGTTGAGGTGCCGGAAGTCCTCGTTCGCCAGCGGAGCCGGTCCTCTGGAAATCGCTTTGGGCTCGTCGGTGGAGTTTGCAAGGTCATATGTCCGCATGAGAAAGCGACCGTAGTCCATATCGGCCCACGGTCGGTACCTCTTTGGTTTCGGCCCGCGATCTGTGCCTTTCGGAAGTGACCGGATGTAGGTGCGGGTGACTCTGACGTACTGGTTCGGATTCTGATCTTTCAGGTAGGCCTCGCGCAAGAAGAGGATTACGTCGTATTTCTCCTGCGGCGTGAGATGAATCTGCGGTGGCATAAATCCGTGGCCGCGCGTGAGCGTCCAATACAGTGAAAGGGGGTCGTTCCCGTTCTTGAAGGGTTCGGACCAGAACCGGCGTGAGTTAGGGATAGTCCCTGGTTGCTGAGGATCCCCGTGGCACGAGAAGCAATTCGTACGGTATGTAATCATGCCTCGCCAGAAGAATTCCTCGCTCCAGTCCAAAAGGAAGCTGGCGTGATCCAGATTGTGCTCGTAGGCCGGCAGCGTGGAATCCGCAACGAGATACGACACCTCCGGAGGCGGCTCCGGAGCACATCGGGCAAGCAGCGGAAGGAGTGCGATCCAAAGCATGGATCGACTTTTTCGGGACATGGATTCGGCGGCCCACTTCAGATGATTGCAAAAAATAGAGGCCGCCGTGCCACAAGCGCATCAACCACCGCCGCGATTTTCGTGATGCATTACGATATGGGGCACCACCTTGGCCGTGTTTCGCCCGTCCAGGTGTATCGGCTCAGGAATTGCTACGGTATGCGGACCCGACAGGCGCCCGGTCAAACCGTGTTCTGGAGTGATTGTGGATGGCTCGAGGCCGACAGCGCATGGGATGATCGGATCGTCTTTCAAGCGGTCTTTGAGGAAGACGTAAAAATGTGTCCAGAAAAGAAGTGCTGCGATACAGGCCAATACCGGCGTAACGGTTGATCTCCGTTGCATGCTCTCTGTGGATTGGTACGCAAAGTCCGCAGAGTTAACGCATCCCGTACCGGTTTATTGCAGCCGGATCGGGATACCAGCAGCATGTAAAAATCGCTTGGCCTCGCCGATGGTATACTCACGGTAATGAAAGATCGAGGCGGCCAGCACAGCGTCCGCGCGTCCCTGCATAAGCCCACAAAGTAGATGCTCCAGCGTGCCGGCTCCGCCGGAAGCGATGACAGGAATTGTAAGTCGCTGGTCAATTGTTTTGAGCAATTCGAGGTCATAGCCGTCTTTCGTGCCGTCGCGGTCCATGGAAGTGGCTATGACTTCCCCAGCGCCAAGCGCTTCGACCCGAGCTGCCCACTCGATAGCGTCGAGCCCTGTGGCTTGCCGCCCGCCGCGCACGTAGGCTTCCCAGCCTTCCCCGCTACGCTTTGCGTCTATCGCGACCACGATGCACTGTGATCCGAAGGCTTCTGCGCCGCGCGTAATAAGATCGGGATCTGCGATGGCCGCGGAGTTCAGTGCAATTTTGTCCGCTCCGGCGTGTAGCATTGCTCGTATGTCCTTGACGCTGCGGAGCCCGCCACCGACAGTTAGTGGGATGAACACTTCGTCGGCGGTTTGTCGCACAACCTCGTGCATGATGCCGCGTGCCTCATGAGTAGCAGTTATGTCGAGAAAGACGAGTTCGTCGGCTCCCTCTTCATTATAAAAGCGCGCCTGTTCGACGGGGTCGCCAGCGTCGACGATGTCGACAAAGTTGATTCCCTTTACCACGCGGCCCCGATCGACGTCAAGACACGGTATGATGCGTTTTGCAACGTGCATGCGCCTCGAATATCAGTCGGGGAAAGTGTCGGTCCACAACTGGTGGCACGGGAACCGGTTTTCGTAGAATGCGCGCCCGACGATTACCGAATCGACGTGGTCCGATGCGATTTCACTCAAGCGGATTAGGTCTTGGAATCCACCCACGCCACCGGACACGGTAAAGCGCATGTGGTGAGCGTGGCGTGCCAAATCTTCGTATGCCTTGACATTGGGCCCTTCCAATGTACCGTCGCGGCTTATGTCGGTATAGATGATTCGCCGAACGCCACGCGCTTCCATGGCAATCACCAAGTCACCTGCGTCGATGTTGCTTCCCTCGGTCCAGCCCTGTATGCGTACTTTGCCGTCTCGAGTGTCAACGCCGACGATTATGGCCTCCTGTGAATGGATTTCGAGCGCCTGAGACACCAGGTCCGGATTTCGAACCGCAGCGGTGCCCAGGATGATGCGCTTGGCGCCTAAGTTGAGAGTAGCGCTGATGTCTCTTAGCGTCCGTATGCCCCCGCCAACCTGAACGGGTATGTCGAGTGCCTCGCAGATACGGGCAATCGACGTGCGATTGTCTTTTGGGCCGCCACGTGCAGCATCGAGGTCCACGACGTGGAGCATGCACGCATGCTGCCTTTCGAAACGCCTTGCCACGGCTACGGGATCGTCAGAATAGACGGTCTCTTTCCGGTATGATCCCTGCAATAGGCGCACGCATCGCCCGCCGAGCAGATCGATTGCCGGGATAACGTGCATTACAGGCCCGCGAAATTCTTCAGGAGGCGAAGGCCGGTTCGGTGGCTCTTTTCGGGGTGGAACTGGACACCGTAGATGTTATCACGAGCGACGATGGCCGGAAAGTCAATCCCGTATGTAGTGGCGGCGAGAACATCTTCTTCTCTTTCTGGCTCCGCGTAGTACGAGTGCACGAAATAGCAGTAGCTGTCACTGCCCAGACCGGCAAGCAGCGGAGAGGCCCGGCGCACGTTGAGTGTATTCCAGCCCATGTGTGGCACCTTCATTGCCTGGGATCCATTGAGAATGTTCTGGAATCGGACGACGCGTCCGGGGAGGATGCCTAGGCCATGCGTCGGTCCTCGCTCTTCGCTTTTGTCGAAGAGCATCTGCATGCCAATACACACGCCGAGAAAGGGAATGCCGCGGCTTACCGCGTCCAGAATCGGTGATTCGAGTCCTCGGCACCTCACTTCGTTGATGCAGGCTCTGAAGGCTCCCACTCCCGGCAGCACCAGGCGCTCAGCCTGCGCCACATCATCAGGCCGGCCCGTACGCAGGACACGTACACCGATGTGAAGAAACGCCTTTTCAATTGATCGGAGGTTGCCGATGCCGTAGTCGACGATTGTAATCATGACGAGCTACACTCCGACTTCGCTCAGCTCTCGGGAGCGCTTCGTTGCCGTTGCTACGGCGTTAATAAACATGGTCCGAAGTCCGTGTGCTTCGAGTTCAGCAATGGCGGCGATGGCTGTGCCCCCGGGCGTTGTGACTTCGTCGCGGAGAATGGCCGGGTGCTTTCTGGTCTGCACGACGAGCCGGGACGCGCCGACGACGGTCTGGGCGGCCAGCCGAAACGCCGTCGGGCGTGGAAGGCCCTGCTTCACGCCAGCATCGGTCAGCGCTTCGATGAGCATGTAGACGTACGCCGGCCCGCTTCCGGACAGGCCCGTTACCGCATCCATAAGATGTTCGGGAACGATCTCGACGCTACCGACCGATTTGAACATCTCCCGAACAATCTCGACATGTTCAGGCCCGGCATGACGGCCGCCGGCAATGGCTGTAGCTCCTTCGTCTACGAGAATCGGTGTATTCGGCATTGTACGCACCACCGGATGGGGCGACGGCATGATCTTAGCAATGACATCGGTGGTAAGTCCTGCCAAGACGGATACGATCAATGCATCGGACGAGAGGTGCGAGCCGATTTCGCTGAAGACGCGTAACCCATTCTGAGGCTTGACGGCCACGACGACGAGCGAGGCGTTTTCCACGGCTACGATGTTATCGGTCAGTAGGTGAATGCCCGGGAACAGTGACCACATTTGCTTGAGCATGCTGCGATTCCTCCGCGTGGCGCGAATCGCATTGGCTTCGACGTGTCCGCCACGAAGCAGGCCTCCGATAAGGGCGCGTCCGATATTGCCCGCGCCAATGACGGCGATCGTCTGCTGTTTGAGCGTCATTTGACCGAAGAAAGTGAAACGTAAACTGTGTGCACCCTGCTGCCTTGCCGATAGGACAGTCAGAGTGACCCTTTTGTGGACGGCACGTGCGCGTAACCGGCTTTACGCGTTACTGCATAGCACAGCGCCCGCGCAACGGCTTTGAAAACGGCCTCGACCTTGTGATGCGTGTTGGAGCCATAGAACACATGGACGTGTAGCGTGCATGAGGCGTGTTCGGCGAAACTGTACCAGAAATGGCGAACGAGTTCTGTTGCCAGATCTCCTACGATAGCCCGGTCGAAGTCGGCGTCGAAGTGCAGCGTGAATCGACCTGAGAGATCAACGACGGCACGTGCGAGTGATTCGTCCATAGGTACGTAGGCGTATCCGAAGCGCGCAATGTGTGCTTTGTTGCCCAAGGCCTGTGCGAAGGCCTGCCCCAGCGTGATACCTACGTCTTCCACGCTGTGGTGATCGTCAACGTGGAGATCACCCTTACACGTTGCACTCAGATCAAAACCACCATGCTGCGCGAACAGGTCCAACATGTGATCAAGGAAGCCGACGCCAGTCCTGTTGGCGTATCGCCCTGATCCGTCCAGATTTAAGGTGACCTTAACGTCCGTTTCGTTGGTTTTGCGCGCAACCGTGGCGGTCCGCTCTGTGAATGAGGCCATCTGTTTGCTCGCCGTATTGTGCGCAAAGGTAGTCAACCGACTATCCGAGAGGCGTCAAGAAAGGGTGAATGAACGCTGCGGATCCCATTCTGCGGTGTATCGTACAAAGGTGTTGTCTTCGGTCGGAAAGACCGAGTACTTCGACTGGTGGTCGTTCCCGTATGGCGGACAAGGCGTTTAAGCGAATACTGGTGTCCTCGGCGCTGCCCTATGCAAATGGTCCCATCCATATCGGTCACCTGGCGGGCGCGTACATTCCCGCCGACCTGTACGTTAGGTACCAGCGCCTGAAGGGGCGTGACATCGTCTATATCTGCGGCTCAGACGAATTTGGTGTAGCGATCGTGATGCGAGCGATCGGGGAGGGTGTGACGCCGCGTGACATCGTGGACCGTTATCACCCGCTGATTAAGAGCAGCTTCGCTGAAATCGGGATGAGTTTTGACCATTATGGTCGGACCTCTAATCCGATGCACGAGGAAACGAGTCAGGATTTTTTCCGCCGCCTGTCGGAGCGTGGGCATTTCGTGCTCAAGACAGACGAGCAGCTTTTCGATCCGGAAGCGGGCGTTTTTTTGGCCGACCGCTTTGTGCAGGGGATCTGCCCGATATGCAACGCAGAGGGCGCTTACGGAGACCAGTGCGAAAGTTGCGGGTCGTCCTTGAGTCCTGCAGAAATCCTGAATCCGCGCTCGACACTTACTGACGCAGCACCGATTTTGCGCGAAACGACGCACTGGTATTTGCCTCTAGGGCGCTGGCAGCCGCGGCTTGAAGAGTACATCGCGTCGCATCCCGAATGGAAGACGAACGTGCGTGGGCAGATCGGCGCCTGGTTCACGGACGGCTTGAGGGACCGGGCGATAACGCGCGATGTGCCGTGGGGCGTGCCCGTTCCGACGGAGATCGCGGAAGCGGCGGGAGTGGACGCAGAAGGGAAGGTGATCTATGTCTGGTTCGACGCGCCGATTGGATACATCTCCGCGACACGGGAATGGGCGCGTAAAATCGGTGATCCCGACCGGTGGGAACGATACTGGAAAGATCCGGAGACGATGTTGCTGCACTTTATCGGCAAGGATAACATCGTCTTTCACACGCTCATGTTCCCTGCCATGCTCATGGGCTACGGCGACTACGTCGTGCCCGAGAACGTGCCCGCGAACGAGTTTCTGACAATCGAGGGCAAGAAGCTGTCGACGAGTCGGGGTTGGGCCGTCTGGCTCCACGAGTATCTGGAGGTGTTTCCTCCGGATCTGCTGCGCTATGCTCTGGCCGCTACGCTGCCGGAAACCAAAGACGCGGATTTTAGCTGGAAGGAGTTCCAGCTGCGTGTCAATTCCGAACTCGCGGACATCTTAGGCAACTTCATCCACAGGGCCATTACGTTTGCGACACGAGAATTTGACGGACGAGTGCCGCCGCTGGTTGAACCCGACGCTCGGGACTTGGAAACGCTTGAGTATCTCCGGAAATTTCCTGCCCGCATCGGGCGGTCCTACGAACGCTTTCGCTTACGCGAGGCTGTTGCCGAAACCATTAATCTTGCGCGTCTTGGCAACAAGTATTTCAACGACGCGGAACCCTGGAAGACACTTAAGACAGACCGCCGGGCGTGTGGCAACACGGTCCACGTCTCGTTGCAGATCTGCGCTGCGCTCCGCGTGCTTGTCGAACCGGTGCTGCCCTTTACGTCCGCCAAACTCCAGGCGATGCTTCACGTCGAGGGCGTGCGCAGTAGCGCTCCCGGAGGCGAGTCGGACCGGCCCGTGGGATGGGACGAAGCCGGAGGGTCGCTACTTGCGGCAGGCCACTTTGTCGATCCGCCCGAAATCCTCTTCCGGAAGCTCGATGACGACGTGATCGAAGCGCAGATTAACAAGCTCGCAGGTGAGCCTGCCATGCCGTACGAAGACCCCAAGGATACGGCCACGTTCGATGACTTCGTGAAACTTGATCTTCGAACTGGAACGGTGGTGACGGTGGAGCGCGTGAAGAAGTCCAAGAAGCTCCTGCGCCTCGACGTAGACCTTGGATACGAGCGCCGGCAGATCCTGGCGGGTGTCGCGGAGCATTTTGGCCCGGCCGACCTGATCGGGCGGCGCGTCGTGGCAGTCGCGAATCTGAAGCCCCGAAAGATGATGGGGCTCGAGAGCCAAGGCATGCTGCTGATGGCCGAAGATCGCAGCGGCAAACTGACACTCGTCACTGCCGACGGCGAAAACGGGGCAGTCGTCCGGTAGACTACAGCGTGGTCCCGAACAGCGGAGACACGGGAGAGCGTTTGGAGACAGGTGCGACTACCTGCACAAGCCGCGCCGCGTGCTTGCCCTTGACGGTCACGCATTTGTGGAGTCTGCCCCTCGGACCGATGGCAGAGACGGCATGGTCAATGTGCCGAACGTCACCTCTGATGAGAGGTTCGAGCTCATTCCCACAGATAATTGTTGCCTCTCCGTCCTCAGCGGGCTCGGAAAAGAGCATTTCTCCATCGAGTGTGGCAACGTGTATTTCTCCGATGTGCGAATGCAGCGCGATCCGATACAGACGCGAGGCCACTTCGCCGTCGGACCAGCCTGCTTCGTGTGCCACGTCGATAAAGCGGTCAACAAGCGTGGCCTGGACAATCATTTGATTGCCCAATATGCTGTCGAAGACTTTTTGGATTTCGGCAAGCTTGTCGGTAAAGGCGCTCGCGAGAAGATCGTGTTCTCCGAAGGCGGCCAGAACCGCGGTCATTACGGGTGATGCGTATGTATCGTCCAGTACCCCCTGTTCTTCGAAGGCGAGTGCATTGCCGACCTGTACGATACGCTTGCGGTCAACTCCGTTGACTCCGACGTACTTGTAGATTTCGTGGTCTATTTCGCGAACCTGTGCAGCCTGGGTCACTACATCGTTGCTATGGATCGGTGACTGCAGGAGGGCGTAGAATCGGGATGCCTGCGGCTGGACCGCCGGATCCGCGTTAAAACTGAATGGCATGGGAGCGCCGGACGTGGTGCGTACGTTCGTCAGGTAGGCAAAGCCGGTCTCCTCCGTAATCCAGAGCTCGTCTAGGACGGTTTCTGTAGCAATGTCGTCGAATGTGTTGATAATCTTTGTCGCATCGTGACCTGCGGCCTCGGCCGCAGCTACGAGGTGGGCCGCAATGCGTGCCTGGCCAGTCATTTGCATGTCCAGGAGTGCATCTAGCGCATCAGCGAGCGTTGCAAGTGAAACCTCCTTCATTTCAGCATATCCCAAAAAGGTTCGACGATGGATGGATTGGAGCGGCGGAGACCGCATTCCTAAAGGTACGTCTGCTGCTCAAGAAAAAGATTCCAGAACGCCGGGTTCGGTGTCTGTTTGCGCGCTTGGCAGGTCAAATCAAAATGCCTACTGGCAGAACTGCAGTCCTGCGAAGATGCGCTGCACGGGGTCTTTGCAACTGTTGTCGCCGTAGCGCAATCGCGCGCATTGTAGTCGACCCCTGCTTTTACGAGCCGCGCCTCCGCGATCACCAAGCAGTCGACACTAGATATTTATCGACTGTCCGACGGCGGCGCGCGTTGCTTCAAGTACGGCTTCGGAAAGCGTTGGGTGCGGGTGGATGGAGTCCAGGATTTCGTGGTAGGTTGTTTCCAGTTCGCGTGCCGTCACTGCTTCCGCGATCAGCTCCGTGGCATCCTGGCCAATCACGTGGCAACCGAGGAATTCGCCGTAGCGGGAGTCGAATATCACCTTGACGAATCCATCGCTGGTGCCTGCCGCGGCCGCCTTGCCGCTGGCTGAGAACGGGAATTTACCGACTTTGATTCTGTAGCCTGCCTCGCGCGCTTGTGCTTCCGTGTAGCCCACCGAAGCGATCTGGGGCTGACAGTAGGTGCAGCCGGGAATGTTATTGGTGTTGAGTGGACGAACGTTGCGCTTGGCAATCTTTTCGACGCACAGGATGCCTTCGTGGCTTGCCTTGTGGGCAAGCCACGGCGGTCCTGCTACGTCGCCTATGGCGTATACTCCCTTGACGTTCGTTTCGGAGAAATCCCCCGTTACGATCGATCCCTTATCGGTCCTGACACCGACACGTTCCAGTCCCAGATTCTCTACGTTGCCGACCACGCCGACCGCCGAGAGCACCTGATCGCAATTGATTACGTGCTTGTCTCTCTTAGTCTTTACGGTTACCCTCAGCGGTGCTGCTGTCGTGTCAACACCGAGAACCGTTGCGCCGGTCATCACCTCGATGCCTGCTTTCTTGAATGATCGGGCGAGCTGTTTTGAGACCTCTTCGTCTTCCACTGGCACGATGCGGTCCAGCAGTTCGACGAGTGTCACTTTGGTCCCCATGTGGTGGTAGAAGTAAGCAAACTCCACTCCGATCGCACCGGCCCCCGCGATCAAGAGACGTTTCGGAGCAGTCGTCTGCAGTAGGGCGGTCTTGTACTCAATGATTTTGCGGCCATCAATCGGAAGGGGAGGGATTTCGCGCGCACGGGCGCCTGTGGCGAGGATAATGTGGTTGGCCTTGATAACCTGCGCTGTGCCGATTCTCTTCCCGTCCATGTTCACTGACGGACGGATGTCAATCTTGCCTCCTCCGACAAGCCGTGCGTGTCCGAAGTGAACATCGATCCCATTTTTCTTCATCAGGTACTGAACGCCTCGGTTCATCTTGTCCGCGACGCCTCGGCTGCGCGCAATCACTTTCGCGAAATTGGCCGTCACGGTACCGTTCACGGTCAGCCCGTAGTTGCCTAAGTGGGAGGCGTAGGCCATCAACTCCGCACTCTTGAGCAACGCTTTCGTCGGAATGCATCCGACGTTCAGGCACACGCCACCAAGTTTGTTTTTTTCTATTACGGCAGTCTTGAAGCCCAGCTGCGTGGCCCGGATGGCGGTTTCGTAGCCGCCCGGTCCGGTTCCGACAACGACAACTTCGTATGCAGAGGTTCGGGCCATTGAGTGGGATGCGTCAGAATAATGGTGATCGGGGGCCGGAAGATACACCCGGCAAGTGCTCGTTACGAAAAGGGGGCAGAAATCTTGTGTGAAATTGCCTGTGCACGTTGCCTATCGGGAATCTTGGCGCAAATACCTCGCTTCGACATCGGCAATCTTGTCAAGGCGTCGTTTGTGCCTTCTGCCTTCGTACACTGTCGTCAGAAACGCGCGCACGATGCCTTTGCAAACATCCAGTCCGACGACGCGTGCGCCCAGAGTAAGTACTTGGGCATTGCCGTGTGAACGCGCGGTCGTGGCGGTGTATTCGCAGCAAGCGCAGACGGCGCGAATGCCGGGAATCTTGTTGCAGACAATGGCTGAGGCTGCTCCTGTGCCGTCGATCATGACCCCGAAATCCGCCTTTCCGAGCGATACGGCACGTCCGACAGCAAACGCAAAGTCCGGGTAGTCGCACCGCGCTTTGGAATCAGTGCCGACATCAAGAAGCCCAAAGTCGAGTTCTCTGATAAAGGGCGCCAGCTCCGTCTTGTAGGAGAAGCCTCCGTGGTCGCTTCCAAGTGCAACGATCCCTGGTGTTGCCGTTGCCGAGACGACAGCCGGTGTAGTCCGTACGAACTTTATACCGAGTGTCCGAGCAGTGTCCCGGGCCAGAGGTGTTATCACCGCACCGGCAGGCACCTCCATCGTCATCTTGCCCGCCGCCGCTGTCGAACGTACCCGGGCTTCCGTTATCAGCGTTCGTTTGGCCATTCAGGGCATTGTTCGGCTAAAAAGCGCCGACGACACGCGGGCGGCAGGCCTGCCCCTTTCCGGGCGCTGCCGGGTCGGACGCGACAGCCGTCTACCTCCCGCGGCCAAAACCCAGAATCCATGGACTTGATCCGCAGATAGGTAGCACTTAACCACAACACGGGTTTCATGGTACAGGAGGACGCCTCGCATGGAGGAAAAAACTCCTAAGCAGTGGTTCCGGCATTTCTATGGCGGTAATCGGGCTTCGGCGAGCCCTCTGATCACCGATGCGGTACTGCATAAGGCAACGAGCCCCAATAGCATGCGTCTGCCAGGGCCTTGGATTTCAAGGCTTCGCAGTCAGCATGGCACAGCCTGATACGGACGGCGAAGATCTGCGTACGGGCGCCGCCTACGATGTTACATGGAGTTGCAAGATCCGACTAAGTTGAGCCGTTCATGTACAGGCTCGTAGCATACACCGAACGTCGGACATCAATCGAGTCGGACGAGCAATTGGAGCAGGGATTCTGGAATCAACAGCCCAAACTCGGTCTATTGGCCATCGCCGACGAGTATGCGCACGACGTCGTTCGGCACGTGCAACTGCATGGACAGCGTGCCAGGATTGAATGCAATCTCTCGGTAGTGGATGGAAACGTTTGTTTTGTCTCCGGGGCGCCGCACAATGATGCTACGCGGAAATCTGACACCGGCGATGATATCGAAATCCGAATACGACACTGCCTCGGTTACCCTACCGTCTTTGGTCAGCTCTTCGTAGAGCACCACTCGCCAGGATGCCGTGTCGACGATCCATCGCTTTCTAAGGTCCTTTGTTTGCAGTACGTAATGACCCAAATCGGGATCCAGCTGCAGAGCAGTATCCGTGTCCGGGACGACCAACCCCAGAAACACGCGGAATACTGAATCGCCGACAACCAGGAAAGGCAAAGCCGCTACGGCGGCATTGAGGGATCCAAAGCTAAGGCTCTTGGTCAAGCGGTCATAGTAAAAAAAGCTGTCCGGCGTAGCCAAAAAGCGGGCGACTTCAATCCCAAGTGGTGCCGCCAACAGCGACAAGTAAAGAGAGTCCTGTTTTCGGTGCGCGATGCGTGCCGTTAGGTTACCGGAAAAAGCCGGTGACTGCGCGGACAGGCTTGCCGTTGCGACGAACGTATTGAGTGACTCCGGTAGGACTGATTCTACGTGACGGACGATCTCTTCCGGCGTGTAGTTCGGCAATGATTTCCTGTTCACATCCTCTATACCCTCACTGATGCGCAGTGCGCCGCCACACCCGGCGCATAGTAGAAGTGCGACTAGCGGCAGCACTTCTCGAGCAGGCGCGGAGACCTCACCAAAGCAACGTCGTGCCATACGTGTACGAGACCTCGGGGACACTGAGCGCCTCGTGGCTCGGTTCATGTCTCCAATTGAAGTGTGGGTAAGCGAGGGGCGTTGCTGCGTGGTATGTGCGTGTGTTGGTGTCATCCCTCGACTCCACTTTGTGGACCGACTCCCCAGGAAAGCTTGTTGCGGAGCGTCCGGAAATAATGCCCTTCCGGGAGCTTAACGAGATTGATTCGATGAGAGGCCCGCCGAACGGTAAAGGTGACTGTATCGTCGCGTGGTGCACCGCATTCGCCATCGACGGCAAGTACGTACGGCAGATGACCGCCCGTTACACGTATTTGCAGCTTCGTCGTTGACGGAAGCACGATCGGGCGCACGGTCAGGCTGTGCGGAGCGATCGGACTTAGCACTACCACGTCACTGCCTGGAGCAATGATGGGGCCCCCGACGGCAAGCGAATACGCCGTCGAGCCGGTTGGGGTGGACACGATCAGGCCGTCAGCCCAGAATCGGCTGAGCGGAGTATCGTCTGCCATGACATCCAATGCGATGAGTCCCGTCGACCCGGCGCGGGCAATCACGACGTCGTTGAGCGCCCAAAGCCTGCCAACCTGCTCACCGTCGTCGATATCGACTGAAAGAACGAGGCGTTCGTCGATCGAATAGGCGCCCGCTTCGAGCGCGGTGACGGCCAAGTCAACGCTCTGTACGCTCACGTCGGCTAGAAAGCCCACCCGCCCGATGTTGATGGCGAGAATTGGCGTACCGCTTTCACCTAAGTCATGGGCCGTTCGTAGGAGCGTTCCATCCCCGCCGAACGACAAAATGACGTCAGCCCTCTCTGCCAGCTCCTTCGCGGAGGCGGCGCAACTCACTGTGCTTGTTACGAGCTTGCGATGCACCAGTCCGTCGGCCACGTGTGTCGCCAACAGGTACGACAGCCCATTTTGGCTAAATCGTTTGACGAGCGCCGCGACCGCAGCCCATAGTGCATCCTTCTTCGTGTTGCCGGTAATGCCGTAAACCATCGCCGCTTGAGACCCTCCGACAGCGTGAGACTTAAGACGCCTTGCGGCGCCCGGTGGATTCGGGTGTGCGGCCGCAATGTAGACACGAAACACGTAGATTGCGCCCGAAGCCGAGCGTCGCAGTCAGGCATGTGTCCATGGCCCAGCATGTCGTCATCGTAGGAAACGGCATTACCGGCGTAACCGCAGCCCGCTTTATCCGAAAGCTTAGCGACAGTCGGATCACGGTCGTATCCGGCGAAACGGATTACTTTTACGCTCGGACGGCTCTCATGTACATTTACATGGGGCATATGCGGTATCGCGACACGAAGCCATACGATGACAATTTCTGGGAATCCAACCGGATCGAACTTCTGCGTGGCTGGGTGACGAAGGTAAACACGGTCGACAAGACCGTGATGGTAGGGGGCGGACGCACGCTCCGGTACGACAAATTGCTTCTAGCCACCGGATCGAAGCCCAACTTCTTTGGCTGGCCCGGGCAGGATCTTGATGGAGTCCAAGGGCTCTATGGTATCCCTGACCTTGTCACGATGGAGCGTTGGACAACGGGGATTAGTCGCGGCGTGGTTGTCGGAGGGGGACTCATCGGGATCGAGATGGCGGAAATGCTCCACTCACGCCACATTCCCGTGACGTTCTTGGTACGCGAAAAGAGCTACATGGACTATACGCTTCCGGCGGAAGAGTCCGCTTCAATCAATGCCGAAATCATCCGTCACGGCATAGACCTTCGCCTATGCACGGAACTTGCCGCAATCTTGCCCAACAAAGAAGGGCGAGCCCGCGCGGTCGTAACGATGGATGGCGACGAAATACCGTGTGGGTTTGTCGGCCTGACCGTCGGTGTTCATCCGAATATCGAGCTGGCGAAGGTGTCAGGAATCGAAACTGGGTGGGGCATTCTGGTAAACGAGTATTTTGAAACGAATGCGCCGGACGTATTTGCCGCCGGCGACTGCGCAGAATTCCGCCGTGAAGGGATAGGCAGTCGCCAGACCGAACAGCTGTGGTACACCGGGCGCAATCATGGGCGTACGGTTGCGTGGACCATTTGCGGCATGCGCCGCCGCTACGACCGTGGCGTTTTCTTCAATTCCGCGAAATTCTTCACGCTGGAATACCAGACCTACGGCGAGATCGAGCCGGTTCCTCCTGCGGGTGTCGAGAGTTTCGTGTGGACGGACGAGCGGAAGGTGGTGCGTATAGATTACCGGATCGCCGATAGGTGCGTTGTGGGATTCAATCTCCTCGGCGTGCGTTTCCGCCACGACCGGTGTGAGGCATGGATACGAAACGGTGCGACTGTCGAACAGATTATGCAACGATTGTCCGAGGCACAATTCGACGGTGAATTCTCGCGCCGGATAGAGCGTGACATTGCCGTCCAGTATAAGTCAACCCTGCGTAGTGTTGCCTGAGAATCCGAGTTTGCAGCTGACAACGTCCTCCGACCGGTTCGACGGCTCTGAGAAGACGGGCATGGCGCTCGTTGGTGTGGGACTGGTAGGGCTTCTGGCAGCCCTTTTTGGGGCAGGAAGCAATGCGCCAGCCGTGGCACTTGTGATTTCGATGGGCGGCTTGACTCTCGGCAGTGGGCTCCTTTTCCGCGCGTATCTAAAGCGTCCTGCGGGCGTGGACAACAACGGGGTGTGGTTTTCCGCTGCGACTGCCCGCGGGATGGCAGGATGGATTCTTGGAATCGTCTTTACCGGGTTCTATATCGTGCTGTACTGGGCACCGTCG
The DNA here is from genome assembly GCA_012267425.1 of Rhodothermales bacterium. Lineage (GTDB taxonomy): Bacteria > Bacteroidota > Rhodothermia > Rhodothermales > Bin80 > Plut-88865. Next base: position 3,860 of record JAAXGO010000102.1, on the reverse strand, counting down.
AATCTCGAGCATTTGATTCGCATGACCGATCCGCTCAGCTCTGCGCTGAGGGGCCAAGCCGCCGACCGGTGGTTCCTGTACGGGTTCTTCTATACGGTGGCTGTCCTCATCATGGGGGCCAGGATGATCGTCAAGTATCGCGATAACAGGTACCAGATCCTGCGGACGATTTCCGTGATGTTCTTTCAGCTTGGCTTTGCATTCCTCCTGCCGGGCCTTCTTCTGATGCTGAACGAGCCGGAGTACTATTTCAGCTATTTTTGGCCGCTTAAGTACGACTACCTGTGGCCCGGCAGTATCAGCTTCTTTTCGAGTGCCTCCTCCCTTGGCGTATTCATGGTGTTCTGGGGCGCTGTCATGTTTTTCTTAGCCACGCCGGTGTTGACGTATTTCTTCGGCAAGCGCTGGTACTGCTCATGGGTGTGCGGCTGCGGTGGCTTGGCGGAAACGGCCGGTGATCCATTCCGGCATCTGTCGGACAAGTCGCTCACGTCGTGGAAGATCGAGCGGTGGATGGTCCACTCGGTACTCGTTTTCATCGTGGTTACGACGGGCCTATTGTGGGGCAACTCGGCCACTGCTGGCGCCTGGCTGGGAGGCATGTCCGGTGCTTTTTCACGGACCTACGGATTTTTCATCGGGCTTGTTTTCGCGGGAGTCGTCGGCGTCGGCTTCTATCCGATTATGGGAACGAGGGTCTGGTGTAGGTTTGGGTGTCCTATGGCGGCAGTATTGGGCCTTCTGCAGAAGTACTTCTCACGGTTTCGGATCACAACAAACGGGGGGCAGTGCATTTCGTGTGGTAACTGTTCGACGTACTGTGAAATGGGTATCGACGTGCGCTGGTATGCCCAGCGCGGCCAGAATATTGTACGGTCTTCGTGCGTCGGCTGTGGAGTGTGCGCGACGGTCTGTCCGAGGGGTGTCCTCAAGCTCGAAAACGGCCCGATGCAAGGCCGCTACAACGGTCCGATACTGATTCACCATGACGCGGTATCGGTCCAACTCGATGATGCGTGGATTCGAAGCCGACCGCTTCTTCCTTCAACGCAGGAGGATCTGCCCGTGTTGACGGATGCCGATTTCGACACCTTGCGGTAGAATGGTTGCCATGAACGACTCCACCGAAGCGCGTCTCACGCGCCTTGAAGAGCAGGTAGCGGCCCTCGAGGGTGAAGTCCAGGCGCTCAAGGGGCCTTCCCGGCCCACCTTTGTCGAGGAGTGGCGCTCCAGACTGCAGAAAAAGCCGGAACCGCGCAAGGGCCAGTTTCCGATTACGGAGTGGATCCGAAGCGGCGACTGGATGGCAAGGGTTGGCATTGCGCTCTTGCTCTTGGGTCTCGTGTTCTTGTTCAAGTACGGGATTGACCGAGGCTGGCTCACTCCGCTCGTGCGGGTCATATTCGGCGGGGCACTCAGTGCAAGCCTCTTGGTACTCGGCCTAAGACTAACGCCCAAACGAACTGCACTCGGGCAGGTACTGCTGGGTGGTGCGGTTGCGACGCTGTTCGTGACTGTGTATGCAGCCTACCATTTCTATGGGTTCTTGGCATACGGCGTCGCGTTCGCCGTAATGGCCGTAGCGAGTGTCGGCTCTTTTGCACTCTCGCTGCAGCACCGTGGGATGGCATTATCGCTCATTGCGACGCTGGGCGGACTTGGGACGCCGTTTCTGCTCTATACGGGGGAGGGCAGCATTGCCGGGCTGATGGTCTACACGTGCATCGTGTTGGCTTTCGCTGCCGCCGTGTATCTCTCGCAGGGATGGCGAACGCTCTTGTGTGCTGCCGCCGTCGGAGGCTGGGTCGTAGCCTTGAATTCCTGGGTACCCATTTCGGGCACACTTGAAACGGTGGACAAGTGGGCGGCGGAGGGAGGTCTTCTTTTCAGTCTCGTGGCCTTCGGCATCGTGCCTGTGCTGCGTGACCACTGGAGTGCCAACGACCCGGAGCGGTGGGTGTGTCCGCCGATACCACGATTCGTGCGCCCGTTCGACCGTCCTGCCCTTTTTCTCACCGTGCTTGTTCCGCTTGCGACGCTCGGGCTATCGGCCATCCTTTGGGAAACAAGTGATCTGGTATGGACCGTCACAGCAATAGCAGCTGCGGCCGGTTACGCTGTGGTATTTGTGACCCTCCGCCCGTCGAAGCTTGCATCTGCTCATGCTGTTGCGGCATCACTGCTTTTCGTCGCGGCATGGTCCGTGCTTGCAGATATGTACTGGCACTGGTACGCGTTCGTCGCCGTTCAAATGGCAACACTCCATGTTCTTTCGCGCACGTTGTCCGAGAAATCCTTACGGCTTCTGGCACACCTCACTGCATTTGTAGTGGCAGGTTCGCTCCTGTGGCGGCTGTTGGCTATGGAAGGGCTCACGCCTGCACTCGTCCATAGGCAGGCCCTGATTGATCTTGCCGTCATTGGTCTTTTCTACGTTTCGGCCCGCACTCTACGCCTGCCTCCCCTCGCCGCCGCCTACACTATCGTAGCCTACGCTGCGTTCCTAGTGTGGCTGCTCCGTGACTTGGTGTCACTTCCGAGCGGTCATGCCTTCGTAAGCATTGCCTGGGGAGTCTGTGCGCTGGCACTTCTCGCTCTTGGCTGGCGGCTGGCTGACGACAAGGTGCGGACAGCAGGACTTCTCACGCTCGGACTCGTGGTGGGTAAGCTATTCCTCGTCGATCTCAGCGAGCTGGATGCAGTTTGGCGCATCCTGCTGTTCTTGGGTTTCGGCGGGCTGTTTCTGGTGTTGGGGTATTTGTTTCCGAGCCTTTGGAAGCCGGCGAGAGAATGACATTCGACGCGACTGGGCGTGCTTGCCTCCTGCTCTTAGGACTTGGATTTGCGTGCGGCTGCGAGGCAGACTCCCTACCGCAGGGAACGGTGTCGTCACTCATAGATGCGGAAACGGCATTCGCTGCGGATTCGGACGAGAATGGACTGCAAGCAGCTCTTCTGGCACGGCTCGCCGAAGGGGCCGTCATCTTTGATCCCACACCTTCCGAAGCGAGTGCAGCGCTGCAGAGGGGTGCGCGCCTTCTGGAGCGTGCAACGTGGCAGCCTTTCAGGGCTGACATTGCGGCAAGCGGCGATCTGGGGTACACAGCCGGGCACTGGACGAACGGGGCCGACGGTGGGCGATATGTAACAGTGTGGCGCTACAGCCCGGACGCTACGTGGCGTGTCCGAATCACGGCGCGGACGGCTGGCGGACCGATTGCGGAGAAAGTGGACGGAGCGCTTAGCATCCCCTTCCACCGCGGATGGATTCGTGCCAGGCGGAAACTCTACCAGGAAGCCGCACGTGTGGCCATGCTAAAGGCGGATCGCGACATGGCTGCGCGGTCGCTGTCCGACGGCCTCGAGCATGCCGTCGAGGGCATCGCAGCCGATTCGGCGCTGTTCTTGCGTGATGGCTTAATCCCACTTACGGGTAGAGAGGACGTAGTGACATATCTTCGGAAGCAGAAGGGCATTACGAGCTGGATACCGGTCGATGCCGAGATTTCGCGCGCGGGCGACTTGGGATTCACCTACGGGTTGCAGACGAGCAAGGTATCGGAAATGGATACGACTGCGGTCACGAGCGCCTATGTGCGTATTTGGAAGGCAAAACCAGATAGTACATGGCAGCTCGACGTGGATTTTGTGTCCGTGATTCGGTGAAGCCACGAGGTTTTTCCGTGATAGTTACGCAGTCTTTCTTGATACCTCGTACAGGCACTAGATAGTGCTTGCCCGAAAATTACATAAAGTTTATAAGGGTACGGAACAAGGTGCTGGACGGCGTGTTATAGTCTCCTGTAAGTGACGTGTTTACACACCGTTATAGAATCAGATGATGTGGATGCATTACAGGT
>JAAXGO010000101.1 GCA_012267425.1 Rhodothermales bacterium | reverse complement strand
GGAACGTCTTCGCCCAAAAACTTGTCTCCGACCACACGATCGAGGAATCGGTTGTGAAGTAGCGATTCGTTGCGGCAAAGACCTTCCAGGATCAACGCGAGCCGGGTGTCATGATGATCACGAAGCCAATCGTAGATCCGCTTCTGCTCCCGAAAGTGACGGGATCGCGGGACGACATGTTCACAATGGGCCAGTACGAGCCCGGCGCGCCCGGGGTCGTACTCGACCAGCTCGAACCACGCGAACAACTCCGGAACTTCCGTTTCTTCGCCGAACAGATCCAGCGCCCGCGCCAGCACGCGGAAGACCACCACCTCCAGCCCGCACTGGGCCAGGGCCAAGAGCAACTCCTCCTGGCTCGCCACCAGCCCTTTGAGGAGCGCTTTGAGCTGCTCCGGGGACGACTTTTCTACCAGATCTCCGGTCCAGAACGCAGCCCCCATGCCGTACGGCACGGGGCTCGACAGCATATAGTTCCAGATCTCTGCAGGACCAAGGTACCCCGGGTAAAGAAAGGCCAGCAACTCGCTGCGCAGCTCGTCGCGAACGTCCCCCGAGATTTGGCCCGGCAGCTCTCGGAGCAACCGAAAGAGCTCCCGGGGGCCATCGGCATCGTCCCGCAGCACATGGATAAGAGCACGCAGCGCGTGCTGCCTGACAATATGCTGCCAGGTGGCATCTCGCACCACGGCCAGCAGCGGATCCCGCGCCTCGGCTGAGCTGGCACGTGGCGGCCGAACCCAGCCCGCCTTGGAACCGAAGAGTGGCGACAGCCCCCGCAGCAACAAGCCCACCAACGCCTGACGACCTTCTGACCGATCCGGTTCACGCAGCCTCCGCCATAGAACCGTCCTTGCGTGTCCTGCCAACAGCGAGTCAATAGAGGCCCAATACGGCATGATCCGTCTGTAGTCGAGCTCCCGCTCGAGCCGTGCCAGCAGGCGTTCGACTTCCTGGCAATCCAGGATCCCGGCATCTCCACCGAACGCTACGCCAATGGGATCCGTGTCAATCAGAGGGCCACGGGCCTCGCGGTTCATGGTGGCCAACCATGCGGAGACACCCTGGAGGTCGGGCACCACCATCCCGTCGCCACCGGCCATCAGTGCGAGTACCCTCGTGGCGGGCAGTCCCCCCCGGATCACCTTGTCCAGGTATCTTGCAGCCAGGAACTCGGCGATCCGGCGGTGGCGGGGCCTTCTTCCGGTCTCCTCGCTTCCCTCAAACAGCTTCGTGTCCAATGCGGACTTGAGCAGGTCTTGCGGCGCCCCGGCGTTGCTCAATGGAGGGTAGTCGTCATCTCCTGGGGCCCGCCGCGACCACCCGAGCCGGTCGGACAGGAGAACGATCGCGCACAAACGGCCCGCGGCAACAACCTGCTCTTGACCGGAAAACGGGAGCCCGTCTTGCGCATCCAGGTGCTCTTTGTTCCGTTCCTCGACTAACTCCCGGCATGCCCGGTCGAAGGCGGCGAGCTGTGTGTCCGGCCAGGGTTCCGCTGATGCATAGGCCACCGCCTTGGCGAGTATCTCGACAAGGAGAGGATTCTGCAGGAAAGCATCCAGGCCGCTTTCGATTACATTCCACAGGAAGTCGTCCGGCTCTTGGATTCCGAGGGCAACCAGAATCTCTCGCGCCCCGTCCCGGCTAAGCGGATCGAGCCGGAGCAGGTGAACCTCTCCACCATTCGCCACGGACGACAGTTCGCGCAGATCGCTTTTCCCCAGCCAGGCCTCTTCGCGACACGAGAGCCTGAAGTGTGGCTTACGCAGACGTTCGAGCTGGCACAGGATCTTGTCCAGAGGCTCGCGGGGGTCACCACCCCCAACCCGCTGCTCGTCCAGTCCATCTATGAACAGGGTCTTCCCTGTCCACTCCGGATGACTCCCGGGGTCCCTCTGGATGAAGTGCCGAGCGGTGACGGCAAAGTCGTCAGAACCACGGCCACACTCACTGCGAAACGCCGTGGTCTTGCCCGCCCCCCCCTCGCCGAGCAGGACATACGCATGCGCCGAGCGAAAGTCTGCCAGCTTCTCACCCAGCGACTGCCAACCACCGTCCTGCCATCGCGACACCGTTCTCTCAACCGCCACGGTGGGCCTCCTCCAGCCAATGGTCGGCAGATTCGGAAAGGAACTCATTAAAGGGCACGCCTCCAGTTCCTACCACGAGCGGTTTCGCATTCGGGAAACGAGCTCGGAACGCCGTCAGGCCCGCAAATCTGCCCTGCCGCCGACCGCTCTTCACCTCGATGGCCACTAGGCTTCGGCCGGACGACAGCACAAAGTCAACCTCGTGGGTTGCGTCCCTCCAGTATCGCAGTTGCACAGTCCCGTCTTGAGGAAGCGTGTTGAGGAGATGCGCACCAACCACGCTTTCGCACAGGCGTCCCCAGAAGGTGCCATCGTACTTGACGTGTTCGAATGAACGGGGGTATCTAACCGTCATGACGGCGGCGTTCAATACGTTCAGCTTGGGGCTGGACCGCCTCACCAGGTACGGTTTAGCGCTGTGCTTCTCCAATCCCGTGGCCAACCCAGCGTCCGCGAGGAGGTCGAGGTAGTGGGCCAGCGTCGTGGTATTGCCCGCGTCATCGAGTTGCCCCTGCAGCTTGCGATATGAAACCACCTGTCCAGAATAGTCCGCAATCAGATCCACCAACGCCCGCATGAGCGACGGCTTCTGCACGCGCGTTAGGGAGAGAATGTCCCGTTCGACGACGGGGGCCATCACGGCCTGCCTGATGTAGCCCCTCCACCTGCGAGGTTCGCGGATATGGATAGCGGCACCTGGATAGCCACCGAAGAAAATGTACTCGTCGAGGGTCACCCCGAACGCGCGCTGCATTTCGTCGAGCGACCAGTGCACCACGGGAAAAGGATCGAACCTGCCTGCCAGACTCTCATGAATTCTCGTCAACATCGCCCACGGGGCGGAGCCCAGGATTACCACGCGCAGTGGACAGCCAGTACGGCGATCTCTGTCCCAAAGCCCCTTCACGATCCCCGACCAGTTCGGAATTCGCTGGATCTCGTCGAAGACCATCACAAGGCCGCGGGAAGAACGTTCCGCAGCAGCACGGGCGCGTTGCCAGCTGGAGACAAGCCACTCCGGCCCAGGCGTTTGTCCGGGAATCAGAACATGGGCGACAGGCGGAATATCGAAAGGGGGGGTGTCCGGAGTCGGGTCGTCGACGGGTAAATACCAGCACGGAACGCCATCCTTTTCGAGGTCCGAGAGCGCCTGCAGGACCATAATGGTCTTACCTGTCTGCCTTGGGCCCGTGACAGCCACGAGTCGCATAGATCCGTCCTCCTTCAAGAGGGCGGTCAGGCGGGCCACATGCGGGCGGCGGTAGGAAGGCAGATAGTGCATGAATCGAAATATAGATCATTGAGCAAAAATGATCAATTATTTATTTTGATGTAAGTCATAGATCCAGAAACGACTAAGGCCAACAGATCAGCCGGGCTCACCGACAACTGCGTGAACGCTTTTACAGCCAGCCTGGCTGTGATGGGCAATCCCCAGGCTTGTGCCTAACAACAGCAGCAGCACTAGGTATACATAAGTTGCTGCTTCTGCACCTGTAGAGAAAGTAGGCCAGAGGAGTGAACGGCACCGGTCATCAGTGCGAGCCATGTAGTATGGACGAATTCTGTCGTGTACAGTACAGCCAGAAAGGAAAGGTGTGCTCGCAGTACTCACAGACACAGATAATTGCTCTGGCTCCTTTCACAGTTTCTGAGCCAATCGGGCCTACATGCCACGAAATCTCGGCAGGGCTCGCTCAAGAATGTGGTCGATTCGGTAGCCGATAGCCTGCCCAGCGGGTAGGTAAGGAAAGTTCCTTGTGAAGGCAACGGGATCCGGCCTGGTCTTTGTCGGCCATCCGACAGGACGTGTTATGGACCACTCGATATGGACACGGTGTGCAGAGGAAGTGTGGCTACCACATACCGCTGCTTGTGTAGATCTCGACTGTGGTTGGGCAGAACTGACCTCTACCTGTCAGCGAGCAACCTCGTGGTGGAAGCTCTCGAAGCAGCTAACAGCCACATGTAGAATGCAAGCGTGCACCGCCGCCCTTTCGCTCCAGGTACTCGTTGAGCGCCGGACAGTCTAGATCCTCGGAGAGGCTTCGGTGGCTCCCCTCGAACTTCTGGGAATCGAACATTCCGTAACGCACCGCCGACTCGGTAGCTGAAGCCAGCGTGCCCCCCAGCTTAGCAGGAGCACCAGCGCCATCAGGCAGACACCATAAAAGGGTCTGTTGACAACAACGTCAGTATGGCAGCGTTGTCGTCACGCCAAAGAAGATGCTTCGGGGGAATGGGGACTTTAGCGGGGTGCGTTCCGAATAGTCCTGGTTGTAGCGGTAATACGAGACGTTTTGCCGGTTAAGGGCATTCATCACGGAGAAGAAAAACACAGTAATATTGCGGCGCCACAGGCTGCGAATCACGCTTATCGACACGTCAAGCCGCGAATATGTGGGAAACCTCTCCGACCTCGGTACCCCGTATACGGGTTGCCACAAGTCCAGTAGCGCGTTGTATTCCGAACCTGCCACAGGCGTGAACGGGGCCCCGTCTGCAATACGATAGGCAACGCCCGTCCGCAACCAGCCGAACCTGCGGTTGAAGACCACGTTAAGAGTATTTGTCACGTCATACGGAGACGGAGCCAGCTCCTCAGTATTTGGATCTGTGCGCTCGGAGCGGATGAAACTGTAGGCCACCCGCCCGGTGAGGCCGAGGAATTCCAGGTCTTCCTTGACGAATACGTCGAATCCCGTGGTCTCGCCGCGGCCTCCGCCCTGCGTGCTGCCGTCGGGAGTGAGTGATGCAAGAAGTGATACAAGTGGTGCGGGTGGTGCGAGTGACTTGTACAGTTTGCGATACGCCTCGGCCCTGATGAGCCGGTCGCCGTTGTGGTATGTCACACCGGCGATGAAGTGGCGAGCGGACATGGCCGGCAACGCCGAACCTTCGAGTCTATCGCCGATGTCGATGAACCGTCCAAGTATATCGCCGAAGGATTGTCCGAGTCTATCGCTGTAGAACCGGACGTCCGGAACCTGGTGGAACGCGCCCCACGCCGCGGTCAAAGCGAGGTGGCCACCGGGCCGGAAGGAGGCCGACACCCGGGGATCGACGGTGGTACGCCCAGTGAAAGAAGAATAGTCGCTGCGGAGGCCGAGCCGGAGCCGAAGTGCTCTGGATGGCTGAAGATCGAGTTCGCCAAAGCCTCCCAGCCGGGTTCCAGACACCTTCTCGTCGATGTCGAACCTGATCGTTCTCGGCGGAATCCCTGGCAGGCTAATTACTGTGCTCAAGGACCATGACCTGTCCATCCTCCGGTCCTCGATCTCGGCTCCCGCCGCCAGTGCGATCCAACGGCTCACGGGCACTTCCACTTTCGCACGTGCCTGCGTGAGGCGATCCGACCTGTCGACAAGCCATTCACTTAAACCCTCCTCGTTTCGAGCCCCGCTTGTCGACACTTTCCAAGACAGCCGGACATCGCTAAACGTGTCGCGACCGGAAACAGCAAAAAAATTCGAGCCAACGTCCGAGCTATAGATGCCGGAGCCAATGTCAGAGCCAATGAATAAGTCTCTCCTGAAGCCAACGTGATCTCGCTGAAAGAACGCGAAAACCTTTATGCTCCCGCTCGGGCGGTAAATCCATTCGCCAGCTCCGCTGAAATCGGAGGACACGGGCACCTCCTCGAATTCTTCCCGTCTGCCGTTCATGCGCATGAGCAGGTCTGTGTTGGTGTAGCCCGCGCTCATGCGCATGCCGGCGGACTCTGATAGCTCGATACTCAGGTCACCGGACAGACCGACGGAGGAGGCGGTGAGGCCGACTCCGTTCCGAATCGGTTTGCCGGCAATTTCGATATCCACAATTGCCGAGAGAGCGTCGCCGTACTCGGCACTAAAGCCTCCCGCTGAGAAGTAGATACCGCCCAGATGCAGCGGGTCGAAGCGGCCTAACGACACTGTTCGCTCGCTCTGCAGACGAAAGGGCGACATTATCGGCGCGCCCTCTACAAGAACTCTCGTTTCGGAAACGCCACCGCCGCGAACGAAAAGACCCGCCCCGTCTCCCATACCCTGGAGCCCAGCGAGAGTCTGGATCGCACGAAATGGATCGCCCGCCGCACTAGGTGTGCTCAATATCTCGAGGTCACTAAGTGTGGCATTGGGCGTGCTGCCCAGCCGATACATGCCTGCTTCGACGGGGACTGATTCCATCACGGATGGCGGCGCCCGCATGATCACAATAACAGGCCGAACACGGGGAAGACGCAGCGTACGTCTGACCAGCCGATATCCCGGCTGCCTAACGATCAGCACCACGGAGCTATGGGCCCCCGCATCTACTACGAATTCGCCTGCGGAGTCGGTGATTACCCTCTCCAGGGTTCCAAGGACAAGGACGACGGCTCCGGCGAGCGGCTGTCCTTCGGAGTCGCGTACGGTACCTTCGATGGTCGACGTCCCCTGAGCATCGACTCGGACGGGCACTAGCGACGTGAGGACAAAGGCGGCTATCACTACGGTGATCCGAGGCGTTGCTCGGTGCCAAAGCGTGTAATCCTGGACGCGGCGCGACCGTGTCAATCGCCTGGAGAGTAACAGTCCCCCTAGCAGAGAACCTAATCTGCTAGGCGTTGGATGGCTCGAGGATTGTGTCATTACGCGAACATGTCTGGGGTTTGAATCAGGTTCCCCGCGGCGGAGGACACACTGGAGAGGCGGAGACTCCTTGCTATTTGCTCAATGTAGCTTGCTTTGTGAGTTCTCCGCAACTGCGACGAGCATCAGGCAAGCGTCCATCACCGCCGCATCGTGCGTGGTAGCCGGCGTCACCACTACAACTGTACATCCTTGCGTACCCGTCCCGATGTGCGCTTTCATGCCACAATGCCACAGAGTGCTCTTCTTCGTCTGCTTCATCTTTGGATCCCGCTGCCGAGATGCGTTCTTGGTCATCGACGGCTGAGTCGGAGAAGCCGAACCAGTGCTGCATGAAGGAGATGCGCAGCATGGTCTCGAGCGGAATCGGGCCCCAATCACCCTTCGGATACTACGGCGCGATCGCCGCAAGCATCTCGCACAATCTGGTCCATTGTTGTCAAAAACGCCGCGCGCGTGTCTTCTTGGACCGCGTGAAGGAGTTGGAGTTTTCAAAAGCAACCTGGAATATGGTACAGCACGGAAAATGAGAAATGATCAAGGATGCCTGTCGAATCGTGAGACTAAATCAGAGCTTCCTGTGCGCCGTGGAAAGGCGCACTTTTCTAGTGAGTGCACTTACCGTGCCCCTGGCACAGGGCCCGACGACGCTTGGTCAGCGGGTGCCGACCATCGAACCTCGCGCGCAAAGTACGTGGTCATACGATCTTCACCGAGAGGACTAAATGGGAACGACATTCCGACTGCACCATCCGGACCAGATCCTGCTGCTCCCGCAGGTAGAATAAATTAGTAATAACTCTATAATAGATTGCAGTTAATTACTGCTTTTCTAATCCAAACTCCGACGCCGATGCCTTAGCTTCGGACAGCATTTCCCAGAAAAGACGAGTGATCGTCCGAGGAAACGAGTTGTTCAGGCCATCTTCGAATTCGGCACCGAACATTCCATGCAGCATGCGTTGAACAGCCTCTTACCGTCAATCCTATAGAGACATGAATACGCTCCGCGTTGCGGTCATCCAGATGTGCTCAGGGCAACGCCGAGATGAGAACCTCGCGCGCACGAAGGAGCTCCTTGACTCCTCACTGGGACACGATCCGCACCTGATTGCGCTGCCGGAGAACTTTACATTTCTGGACCGTGAGGGCAACAAGCTCAGCGTCGTGGAAGATCCAAAAAATGGGCCCGGCATTCGGCTCTTGAGAGATTTTGCCGCTTTGCACGGCGTTACTGTGGTCGGTGGCAGCATGCCGCTTGCAGCAGGAGACAAAGTGACCAATACGTGCCTGGTCTTCGGGACCGACGGCTCGGTCGTCGCACGGTACGATAAAATCCATCTCTTCGACATTGACCTTGATACCGCCCATTCCTTCAAGGAGTCCCGATACATCGCTCCAGGCGCGGATATCGTCACCTTCGACTGCAGCGGACACACGATGGGGCTGAGTATTTGCTACGATCTACGCTTCCCCGAGCTCTATCGCGAATTGACACGGCGTGGTGCGAAGGTGCTCTTCGTCCCGGCGGCGTTTACACACCGCACCGGTACTGACCATTGGGAAGCGCTCCTAAGGGCGCGGGCCGTCGAGAACTTCTGCTACGTGGTGGCGCCTGCCCAGGTGGGACGTCACAACGATCAACGCGAAAGCTACGGACGAGCCATGGTCGTCGATCCGTGGGGACAGATTCTGGCACAGGCACCGGATTACGACTGCGTTATCTCGGCTGAGTTGGATTTCGCGTATCTAGCTGACATCCGGCGCCGCATGCCCTGTCTGGAGCACGCACGGCTGCTTCCGAACGCGTAAGGATGACGCGGCGCGTTATGCCCCGGAAGGCGCGACAAGGAACAAGTCGCCCGCAAGGCTACCTGCGTCGGACTGGGCTTAGTGCCGCCTGGGCTGCACGCGGATAGTGACGATGAATGCCACACGGCGGCTCAGAATATCGAAGACAGACAAGTTTACTCCCGCAGCCATCGGCAGAGTGAATCGAACGAGCGTCGAGCGGCAAAACGGATTTGAATGGTTGCCCTCAAACGCAAATTTGACAGGCTTCTTCAAATGACGTCTGGCGACCGCCGTCGGTGCCGCGAGTGCCTCCCACGCCGTCAAAGCGGCGGGTCGGCCTATTACTCGCGATCGAGAGCCGCAGCCTACTTCCTGTGCTGAACCTGACGCCACTCGAAAATTTGGTCGTTCGTGAGCACCCAGGAAACAGCGCCGTATGCAAGGAGCCCTGGAAGCTAGCCATAGATCGCGAAGATAAATTGAAATTGTACTGCGATAGATGCCGACCACAGTCAAACGGCACAGCTCGAGTCACTCAGATGTACGACCGATCGGCGCGATGCACCGAGAACACGGACTCCGCCAAGCTACAGGCCCTTCGGCTCAGGCGAACCTGACCGCGGCGACCTGAATGACACCCGCCTCTGCGTGCGTGTAACTGGCGTTGGCGCCCGTTCTGAGGCGTTCCGCCTCGGGCTGTGTAATAGTGCGCGTCACCTTCCCGTCCAAGAACGCTGCAAGCTCCGTTACTTCCAATTGGCTGTAGCGCTGCATCGCAAACGGGAGCTGCAACAGTTCGGCGAACCTGGCGAAGAAATCCCTGTAAATTGACTCCCGTTCGGGATCGCGGATGTCCTCGTCGGGAATTGCATATTCCAGAACGAGTGCGCCCCCAGACGTGCGGAGTGCTGCAAGCGTCTGCCGGAATACAGTCTTCGGAATGTAGTAAGTAATCCCTTCGGCGATCAGTAAAGTGGGCTGTGCCGGGTTCCAGCCGTTTGCCTTGAGAGCTTCGGTGAGCGCAGTGACGTCGGCGAGATTTGAAGTTACAAACCGAATGGTAGGGCCACTTACGGCCTCCGTGATCTGCCGCTTCACATCCATATTGGCCATGTCCACGTCGTAAACAGTCGCTTCGGGAAACGTCTCCGCCAGATCGAGCGAAAGAGGATCCAGTCCGCCGGCCAACAGGATGACTTGAGCGTCCACATGCCGGCTAAGAAACTCGAGTGCGTGGGTCCGTACGGCGAACTTACGATTGCCGACTTCCTCGACGCCCGTGTCCCACACTCCCTCGAACGGGACCATGAGCGGCTTGCCTGCACTGAGATCGACACTCGCCAAAAAGCGCTTGGCAGAATCCGCTCCATACGCGGACTCATTCGTAAACAGAAGCACAAAAGCTGACGTGGCAGGAACTTCATACATAGCAGGTGCGGGGTTCGGTCTACAGTAACTGGGGAAGTTCGGGGATACCGCGTTAAAGAATTGATAAACGTCACACGGCAACACCGTTAGCAATCCGTCGGAGCGAATCCGTACCTTCAGAATCCCCTCATCAAACGACCATCCCAACAATGCGCACCTACCGGTACGCGGCTTTGTTTGCCGCCCTGTTCTGCATCACGCCCCTGTACGGGCAAAGCGACGGTTCCGCCGTCACGGAAACCGATTTTTCCGCACTCAAGTTGCGCAACATCGGGCCAGCCTTCACGTCCGGGCGTATTGCCGACATTGCGATACACCCCGATGATGATAACGTCTGGTACATTGCCGTCGGGTCCGGCGGCGTCTGGCGAACACGCAATGCAGGTACATCGTGGACATCGCTGTTCGATGGGCAAGGCTCGTATTCCGTGGGCGCCATTGCGATCGATCCGCGCAACCCCCACGTCATCTGGGTTGGCACCGGTGAAAACGTCGGCGGGCGCCACGTGGCATACGGAGACGGAGTGTACAAGAGTGTGGACGGAGGCGAGACCTGGACGAACATGGGCCTCAAGGAAAGCCGGCACATCTCCAGGATAATTGTCCATCCCGATAATTCTGACGTCATCTGGGTTGCCGCACAGGGACCACTCTGGAATCCGGGAGGCGAGCGCGGAATCTACAAGTCGTCCGACGGTGGTAATACCTGGAAACAAACCCTAGGAGACGACGAGTGGGTCGGCGCGACGGACCTCGTAATGGACTCGCGCAACCCCGCTGTCCTGTACGCCGCCACATGGCAGCGTCATCGTAACGTCGCGATACACCTGGGCGGCGGTCCGGGGTCGGGGATCCACAAGAGCACCGACGGAGGAGAGACATGGACCGAAACGCGCAGCGGCATTCCAGGCTCCAACCTTGGCAAGATCGGCCTCGCCATCAGCTACCACGACCCGGATCACATCTATGCGGCCATCGAATTGGACCGCAAGACCGGTGGTGTCTTCATGTCACGGGATCGCGGCGGGTCATGGACCAAGATGTCGGATGCCGTCTCCGGAGCAACCGGCCCCCACTACTACCAAGAACTATATACCACACCGCACGCGGAAGGCCGCCTATACCTCATGGACGTCCGTGTGCAGATATCCGACGACCACGGCAGAACGTTCAGGCGCCTTTCGGAAGCCAACAAGCACTCCGACAACCACGCTATCGCTTTCAGGGCGGACGATCCCGACTATATCTTGATGGGAACCGACGGCGGACTGTTCGAGACCTTCGACGACGCCGAGACCTGGCACTTCATCGCCAATTTGCCCGTCACCCAGTATTACAAGGTAGCCGTCGACGACGCGCTGCCATTCTACAACGTCTACGGCGGCACGCAGGACAACGGCTCGCACGGCGGCCCGTCGCGGACCAACAACGTGCACGGAATACGGAATGCCGACTGGTTCAAGACGCTCGGCGCAGACGGGCACCAGTCCGCAACCGAGCCCGGCAACCCGGACATTATGTACGCGGAAGCGCAGCAGGGAAGGCTACACCGCATCGACCGCATCACTGGCGAACAAGTCCTCATCCAGCCGCAAGCACGAGAGGGCGAAAAATATGAGCGGTACAACTGGGATGCCCCTATCGTGGTCAGTCCACATTCTGTGAGCACGATTTATTTCGGCTCATACCGCGTATGGAAGTCAGAGAATCGCGGTAACAGCTGGGAACCGATCTCCCCAGATCTGACGCGTGACCAGGAGCGGTTTGAACTGCCGGTGATGGGGCGCGTCCAGAGCTGGAATAACGCATGGGACGTGAACGCGATGTCCGTCTACAACACTATCACGTCCATTGCCGTCTCCCCCCTCGACGAAAGCCTCATTTATGCAGGAACGGACGACGGACTCATACAAGTAACCGAAGACGGCGGAGCTACCTGGAGAAGAGTCGAAGTCGGCTCGATTCCTGGCATCCCCGCCACGTCGTTCGTCAATAACCTCGTAGCCGATCTCCACGCTGCAGACGTCGTCTATGCGGCACTCGACAATCACAAGTTCGGCGATCTGAGTCCGTACCTCGTCAAGAGCTCTGACCGTGGACGCACCTGGGAGTCGATCCGAGGCAACCTTCCCGACCGGACACTCATCTGGCGACTGGTACAGGACCACGGCAGCGAATCCCTCTTGTTCGCAGCCACCGAATTCGGACTGTACTTTACCGTGGACGGCGGCACCAATTGGACCAAGATCGCGTCGGATGCTACGATTTCGTTTCGCGACGTGACCATCCAGCGGCGTGAAAACGACCTTATAGGCGCCTCATTCGGACGCGGGTTCTTCATTCTGGACGACTATGCTCCGCTACGCGAAATCAACGACAGTGTTCTGGCAAGTGAGGCACACCTGTTTGCTACCAGAAAGGCGTGGCTATACCGACCGCGAGACGTAGCCGGTGGCTCACAAGGGACGAACTACTACGCCGCACCAAATCCAGAATTCGGCGCAACGTTTACGTACTATCTCCGCGACGGGTCCACGACACTTGTAGGCGAGCGCAAAAAGCAGGAAAAAGATGCCGGCGAAGGAGACATCCCATTCCCAGGCTGGGACGCACTCGAAGCCGAGCGGAATGAAGTCAAAGACGAGGTCTACGTCCTCGTGCGTGATGCATCGGGCGACGTCGCAGGTCGTGTAAGCGGCGCCACGTCCAAAGGAGTGCACCGCGTGACCTGGAACCTGCGCTACCCGTCAAAGTCCCCCGTCTCGCCAGATGACGACGAAGGCAACGGCTTTCTTGCCACACCCGGTATGTATACGGCTACACTGCGCAAGACGAAAGCCGGCGCTGACACGAAGCTTGCCGGCCCCATCGAATTCGAAGTAACGCCACTGTATGAACCCGCACTGAAGGGTGCATCGCCAGAGGCGATTGCGGTTTTCCGCAAGGAAATGGAGGCGCTGCAGGCACGCGTCTCTCACTTCAGGAACCTCTTGGAAGCGCAGCAAGACAAAGTGGCCGCAATGCACACAGCGCTGAAGAGGGCCACGCGTCCGTCTGCGGACCTCGCTAAAGAACTTCATGCAGCGCGGGAGACGCTCATCGCCCTGAACGTGCGGGCGTTCGGGTATGAATCCAAGTCGGAAATCGGCGAACGCAACCCGCAGTCGGCGATGTCGCGCATTTTCATCGGCATGCAGGCACTCACCAACACGTACGGCCCGACTGACATGCACCACAGCACGGTCAAAGACGGAAAGGCAGGACTCGAAGTCCTCGAAGCGGAGCTTAACACATTCGTCAACAGCGTCATACCAGCACTCGAAGCGGCCCTGTCATCAGCAGGTGCCCCTCCCCTACGCCTGGAATAACCGCCAAGAATCGGCTGCCACAGCCATACAGATCTGTCCATGGTTCTTCTTCTGTCTCATTCACTGTGACAGGCCACGTGGCAGCACCTATGTCGACACCTGACCACCACTACGTGGAATTCACACAAATTAAAGAGTCTGCAACCGCTTCCCGTATCGTAGGCTGGGCTTATTCCGACCGCTCCATGAATTATCTTATATGGCCACCTTCACGGGAAATTCCCGTAGGCCAATGCCACGTCACCACCAACCCAAAGGCATCATGAACAAACTCAGCACCACTCGCCGGGACTTCCTCAAAAAAAGCGCGTTGGGCGCCGGCGCTGTCATCGCGGGCGTGAAATCGGCCTCGGCAACGAAAGTAGTACGCCACAAGGCGGCAACCATCGCTCCGGTACTCGGTGCAAACGACCAAATTATTGCCGGCTTCATCGGCGTGGGAGGCCAGGGCTACCAATCCCACCTGCTGAACGTCATAAACATGAATTCCAAGGGCGCACCCCGCCACGACATCCAGCTCAACGCCGTAGGCGCAGCGGCGTGCGACCTATACTCGGTACGTCGCGATCGGGCTTGGAAGTCGCTGGATGACGCGCGGGCAAGCGCCGGACGGGATGCGAAAGTGACCGTCCATGAAGACTATCGCGAGCTCCTCGAAAACAAGGACATAGACGCCATATTCATCGGCACCGTTGACCACTGGCACACGCAGATCGCTATCGACGCGCTGGATGCCGGCAAGCACGTCTACTGCGAAAAGCCGATGACGCGCTACATGATGGAAGGCTTCCAGATCTATGACAAAGTCATGGAAACGGGCTTGAAATTTCAAATAGGTTCGCAGTTCTGCTCCGAAGGTAAGTGGCATACGGCGGCTAATCTGATTCGAAACGGAAAAATCGGACCGCTAGTCCTCGCGCAGGACTCCTACATGCGCAACTCGCCGGATGGCGAATGGAATTACTACAAGCTCGAAGACGAGCTCGTGCCCGGCAAGACAATTGACTGGTCGAAGTGGTTGGGTCCCGTTTCCGATCGAGAGTTCAATCCGCAGCACTTCCATCGCTGGAGGAAATACTACCCGTATTGTGCGGGTATCCTCGGCGACCTTCTGGCGCATCGTATCCACCCGCTGCTGATTGCGACCGGTGCCCCGGAATTCCCGAAGCGCGTGTGCTCGGTCGGCAACAAGACGATAACCGACAATCAGCTCGGTGCCGAGGACCGCGACGTGACGGAGAACTGCCAGATACTGACGGAATTCCCGAGCGGCCTTTGCATGCTAATCACAGGTAGCAGCGTCAATGAGCAAGGCCTGCCGCAGGTGATCCGTGGCCAGGAAGGCACGCTGTACTTTGGCGGCGGCCGCGTGGAATTGCGCCCAGAGCGGCCCTTCGCCGACTTGGTCGACGCCGAGCTCCACGAGAATATCACGCCCGGCGTAAGTATTCCGGCCCACATCGACGACTTCTTCTCCGCAATCCGCGACGACCGCCCGGCGAATGGGAATATCGACGTGGCCGTCAAGTGTCAGACCATCATTTCGATGGCAGAAATGTCGGAACGGCTGGGCGAAATGCTCTACTTCGACGAGGACACACGCACGCTGTCAACGGGCAGCGGAAAAACCGTCGAGCCTATCACCTACGGTACACTCGAAATCTCGTAGGAACCTCGAAAACGCACAAATCCGTGGGTCGGGAGGACACTTCCGGCCCTTTGTTTTTTTGCAATGCACACCGTTCGCCTTGCACTGGAGGCGATGGCCACCCGCTTCGAGCTCGTGCTCTTAGGCGAAGATCCGGTGCAACTCCGCGCTGCCGGCGAAGAGGCGCTGCGAGAAATCGCACTCCTCGAAGGCGAACTCAGCTTCTATCGTCCGACCAGCGAAGTCAGTCGGCTAAACGCCCGTGCCGCCTCCGCCCCAATTCGTTTGACCGCTCGAACATTCGACCTTCTGCTTCATTCTCAGCGGCTGTGGCAAGAAACCGGAGGTGCATTCGACGTTACCGTCGCTCCACTCATGAAGGCGTGGGGTTTCGTCGGTGCCTCTGGGAGATGGCCCGATGACAACGTACTCGCGCGCGCCCGAGAAGTGACGGGCATGCACCTTGTTGAACTCTCCGAACCAGACCGCACCGTGGCCTTTCGCCACGACGGAGTTTGTATTGATCTCGGCGCCATCGGCAAGGGATTCGCCATTGAGGAAGCTGTCATCATCCTCCGTGAATGTGGCGTAGAGCGCGCCTTGCTTCACGGTGGCACAAGTACGATGGCAGCGATCGGCGCACCCTTAGGCAGCGACGCCTGGAAGGTCGCCGTCGCCCATCCGACCGACCCGAACGAAGCGTTCGCTGTCGTGGAGCTTCGCAACGAAGCACTGTCTGTGTCCGCCGCTTACGAGAAGGCATTCGTTCAAAACGGCAAGACGTGGGGTCACGTCATCGACCCGCGGTCCGGACTCCCTGTGCAAGGTGCCCTCCTTGCCGCCGTCGCCCACCCGTCGCCCACTGAATGCGACGCTCTGTCGACGGCGCTCCTCGTTCTCGGGTGCGATGCCGGGGAACTGAAGAGAAGCCCCAACGATACCATTAGATCGCTTACGGTGTGTCAAGGCGAGGAGGGGGGCGTACGCGTTACGCAGGCCGGAATCAACCCACTACCTACGTTCACGAATGAAGCAGGAAATCTCCAGTAGCAATCGGGGCATGAGCCGCCGCGGCTTTCTCTCGATGGCCTCCATGGTTGGCCTGGCCGGTGCCGTCGAAATTCATCCGCCAGCCCAACCGCTCAATCTCGAAGGCCGTGCACCGGTCAATTGTGCCCTAATCGGTTTTGGGGTGCGGGGACGTGAACTGGCCTCCACACTGTCCCGGGTACCGACCGCCACCCTCACGGCGGTATGCGACACGTACACCACGATGTTGCGCCGGGCCAGGCGGCAGATTCCGGAGGCAAGCACACATACGGATTACCGAGAAATACTCGATGACCCGAGTGTGCAGGCCGTCTTAGTTGCCACGCCCACGCACCTGCACCGCGAAATCGCGATCGCCGCGCTTGACGCAGGCAAAAACGTCTTCTGCGAAGCACCGATGGCGTCCACGATAGAAGATGCCCGCGCAATGGCACTGGCTGCGAAGGCAAGGCCACGACAGATCTTCCAGGTCGGCCAAGTCTATCGATCCAACCCACAGCACCGGTCCGTATTTCAGTTCATGCGCAGCGGAGCCATCGGACGGCCGGCAATGGGCCGGGGCCAATGGCATTCGAAAGAAAGTTGGCGGCGCACCTCGCCGAACGCCGAACGGATACGTGCACTCAATTGGCGCCTCGATAGCAGTATATCGACAGGGCTCATCGGCGAAGTAGGGCTGCACCAGATGGACGTAGCATACTGGGTACTCGCCGAACTACCCAAGGCCGTAACAGGATTCGGCCAGATCATGGCGTGGGATGACGGACGCGACGTGCCCGACACCATTCAGGCTGTAATCGAATTCCCGTCGGGCGTCCACATGCTGTACGATGCGACGCTCGCTGCATCTTTCGACGATGCATACGAGATCTACTTCGGCACCGACAGTACTATCATTTTCCGCGACCGCGGCAAGGCGTGGATGTTCAAGGAAGTGGATGCACCGATGCTCGGGTGGGAAGTCTACGCCCGTAAGGACAAGTTCTACAAGGAAACGGGCATTGCTCTCTTGGCTAACGCCACACAACTCGACGCGCAGAATCAAGACCCGACCGAAGACGATCCGAATGTAGAGTCGCCGCTCTGGTATGCACTGAACGAGTTCATGGAAAATCACGCCTTCGGCCCGTTTCTGCCGAGTGCTGATTACGAGAAGGGATACCAGGCAGCCGTCGTGGCAATCAAAGCCAACGAAGCGGTCATGTCGGGTTCGCGCGTGGAAATCCCCGAGGAGCTGCTGAAATTGTCCTGATACTGTACGGTGTGAGCGACGTAAGGAGAGTCGACGCCTCAGGCCTTGCACGTGACAGCAAAGAGTTCGTGCAGCGACCTCGACAGGAGGAGAACCATACTTCGCCACGTTGCCGCGAAGCCTGCGCCCCGTCGTTTTAGGCCGCCGTTTCTACCTCCGCTTACCCTCAGGCGTATATTGCGCATACGAATCCGTACGCATGCTTACACTGACCGAGAAAACGCTCTTTGCACTGGCCGTGGTGTTCTCCACCTATGGGACGTTCCTCGGTTTTTCGAGAGTAGCCCGGGCAATTGGGCGCGGGCGAGGTGAGCCTCTTGAAATCCAGTGGCGCCGTGCGCTGCCGGTCGCAGTGAAGTGGCTCACAATGCAACCCATCTGGAAGACACGCAGGCTGTCAAGCACCTTCCATGCCATGATCGCCTGGGGCTTTGTCTTCTACATCTTGGTAAACGTAGGCGACGTCGTAGAAGGGTACAGACCGGGACGCTTCCTCGGGGAATTGGTGGCAGGCGACATATACCGGCTTCTCGCTGACGTATTGAGTGCCTTCGTTCTCGTCGGGATGACCTGGTTCGTTCTGCGCCGCTTCCTGTTCGGACAAGACCTATCCTTTCGCAATGCCGTACCGCTGCTCGAAGGCACGCGGCAAAGAATCCGTACAGACTCGCTGATTGTTGCCGCCTTCATATTCTGCCACGTCGGCTTCCGGCTCATCGGTAAGTCCATAGAAATACACGCTGCCGGGCAATCAGACCCGTTTCAGCCATTCGCTGCAGTCATAAGTCCGGTATGGTCACCGCTGGGCGAGAGCGCTTTGGCCGTCGGACATCATCTTTCTTGGTGGATTGCGCTCGGTCTCATTCTATGCTTCGCCCCCTACTTCCCGTATACGAAGCACTTCCACCTCATCATGGCAGGCGTGAATTTTTTCACGCGCGACGAGCTCCGCACGCCCGGTGCTGTGGACGTGATCGATTTCGAGGACGAATCACTTGAATCGTACGGCGCTCTTCACCTCGAAGACCTTCCTCGGCGGAGTCTCGCGGATGCATTCGCGTGCATCATGTGCAACCGGTGCCAGGATGCGTGCCCTGCCTACGAAACAGGCAAAGAACTCTCACCCTCTGCCCTCGAAATCAACAAGCGTCTTTGGCTCAACCAAAACCTCGTCCCGTTTTCCGACGGGGCGGAGTCTCAGGTCGGCCTTCTTGACCTTGCCATGTCGGAGTCCGCGTTGTGGGCATGCACCACATGCGGTGCGTGCGTTGACATTTGCCCGGTAGGCAACGAACCTCTGGTCGACATCCTGGAGCTTCGTCGCGGGCAGGTCCTGACCGAAAATACCTTTCCCTCGGAGTTCGAAGGCGCCTGGCGCGGCATGGAGCGTAATGGCAATCCATGGAACTTCGGATCCGCTCGCCGAATGGACTGGGCAGAAGATCTCGGCATACCAACCATCGAGGACAACCCGGATGCGCCCCTCCTCTGGTGGGTCGGATGTGCTCCGTCTTACGACTCGCGGGCACAAAAGACCGCACGGGCGCTCGTCAAGGTGCTCCGCGCCGCAGACATTGACTTTGCCGTCCTCGGGCACCGCGAACGCTGCAGCGGCGACACCGCTCGACGCTCTGGCAACGAATACCTGTTCACCGAGCTTGCAGCAAAGAATGTCGAAACTCTGCTGAGCATAGGCCCGCGACGCATCCTTACTACTTGTCCGCATTGCCTTCACGTTCTTGGGCGTGAATACCGGGATTTTGGCGGATCGTTCGATGTGATCCACCATACGCAGCTCATCGCCGAACTCGTAGGCGAAGGCAAGCTGGAGACCACCTCCGACGCCGAGACAACAACCGTCACGTTTCATGATCCATGCTACCTTGGGCGGCACGGCCGGATCACTGAAGCGCCGCGTGAGGCCTTGCACGCCCTTCCAGTCCTGTCCATTGAGATGCCCCGCAGGGGCATGCGCTCATTCTGCTGCGGAGCCGGAGGCGGGCAGATGTGGAAAGAAGAAGAGCCCGGACGGCAAGCAGTAAGCCACGAACGGTACCGCGAAGCCGCTGAGACCGGCGCCGAGACACTTGCGGTCGGCTGCCCATTCTGCCTTACGATGCTCGAAGACGCGTCAAAAAGCACAGACGGACCACTGCGCGTTAAGGACGTGGCCGAACTCTATGCTGAGCGACTGTAAGCGTCCGAGGGCCATTTACCGGCTACTATGCTTACCTCACTACAGACAACACTTCTTCGTAAGCGTCCGACCAACTACTCGGCAGCCCTACCGCGATGGCACATGGTTGTCGTTTCTGGCATGCGGGCCCGCGGGATCATGACTCACCTGCCCTGGTGGCAGAACTGAAGACGCACAACATTCAGGATGCTGTGCAGGCTCGATGTCTCTCCAGGGACACTGGATTTTTTGTGGCTTTACCAGCGCCGCACACCGAGGCTGTAAAGCACCGGTACAATAATACAGTGTCAGCACCGAGGCACTGGTAGACCGCCTACGATCGCAATGGCCAGCGGGGCACGCAGCTCAGCTCCCTGCCCGAAGCCCAATGCCAACGGCAACAGCCCCAGCACGGTCGTAATCGTGGTCATCAGGATGGGGCGCACGCGGTCCCGCCCCGCAGCCAAGATCGACTCGCGGACCGGCATGCCGGCTGCCCGCCGCTGATTGATAAAGTCAACTTTAATGATGGGAATTATATAGTTGAGTTGA
>JAAXGO010000100.1 GCA_012267425.1 Rhodothermales bacterium | reverse complement strand
ACGTAGAACTGTACGTCGTCGGGAACTTCAACCGTCACATTGCCCGCGCCTGAATGAAGCTTGGAATCCTGTTCCGGCTGACGCGTGATGACCGCCAGTATGTTGCCGGCTCCTGTATTGGCGTTCACTGCACCCTGCAGTCCGTAGAGGGAAATGTTACCCGCTCCGGTCTTGACCGAAGCCGTCAAGATGTCGCCGGCGATCTCGATGTTTCCAGCGCCGGAAAAGATGTCTACCTCTCCTCGAACGTCGTCAATTATGATGTTTCCGGCCCCCGTTCGGCCTTCGATGCGCCCTTCCACTTCTACGACGAGGACATTACCGGCTCCGTTTGAAAAGTTGACGTTATACTGGTCCGGGACCCTGACGGAGAGTCGGATCTTTAGCTTTCTGTGCTTTCTCAGTTTGATGAGTCCACGTTCATTATTGAACCGTGAGCGGATGTGTACATCGTCGCGTTGGCGTTCGAATTTGTACTCATGCTGATCGAGAATACTCTTAGCTGTGCTCTGGTCTTCGGCCATTGCGATACGTTCGAGCTCGATGAGTACTTTCTGGCCCGGAATCCTCTCCACCTCGACGTTGCCGTGATCCAAATCGAGGTGGAGAGTCCCACCAGATCGAACCACATATTCTTTCTTTACCACGTCCCGTTCCTGGGGACTCCCGGAAAGAGAATGCGTGGCCGTCAACGTGAGTAGCAAGACCGGCCACAGCCGGCTAACACTGTGGTAAGGACGATTCATTACGATGCCGTGAGGTTAATTAGCCATTATACCCTACGATGAAACCACGGCGGGGTTACACGGTGAAACGATATGGGTACAATGTCTAAGTATGTTTCCAGCGAATACGACGCAGACAGGCCGTGAAAATCCAACTGAAGCGCCTCGACAATGCTTTTCATTTTCTAGCCACGAACGAGGCTGGAAACGAGGTACATTTGGATACGGGGCCGGAAGAAGGAGGAAGCGGTCAGGGAGCGGGCCCGATGCAAGCGGTTATTATGGCTTTAGGCGGCTGCAGCGGCATCGATATCGTCTCGATCCTGAAGAAGGGCCGGCAGGATCTTCGTGCTTTCGACACGGAGATCGACTACGAACGGTCAAAAACAGACGTTCCGGCGCTCTTTACGCGCATTCATGTGCACTATATCTTTGCTGGCGACCTCAAGGCCGCGATAGTGCGGCGTGCTGTGGATCTGAGCATCCACAAGTATTGCAGCGTCGCAAAGATTTTGGAGAAAACCGCGTCCATTACGGTGTCATATTCCATCAACGGCACCCGGTACGACCTATAGGGAGAAAGCCCGGCGTATCCTTGCCGCTCATCTAACCGAAGCAAAGATGACAGAACTACGATCCAGCGCAGAATGGCGAGGCGATCTCAAGTCCGGTAGCGGCACGATGCGTGTAGGTGGCGGCGTGTGGGAAGGGGTGTATTCGTTCCCTTCGCGATTTGAAGGCGCTGACGGCGGCAGCCCGGAGGAGTTCGTGGCTGCAGCGCATGCGGGCTGCTATTCGATGGCGTTCTCGAATACGCTTGCCTCAGCGGGCCACGTGCCGACGAGCGTACGTACGACGGCGACGGTACATTTCGGGCCCGATCCCGCGGGTGGTTTCCATATTTCTCGGATCGACCTTGTGGTGGAAGCCGACGTTCCCGGCATTGACACTGCGGCCTTTCTCGACCACGCAGAGGAAGCAAAGGTTGGCTGTCCGATTTCCAAGCTCTACAAGGGCGCGGAAATCACACTGGCGGCGACGCTGCTCAGCTAAGGCCTTACACTTCCGGCCTGCCGAGTGCGAAAGACCTAAGGGCGCAATTGGCACGGTGACTTAGCGAAGGTGCCACAGTCGGCCAATCGGCCGAGTTCGTCACAACACGGCAGCGCGGCTTACAATGCAGAGCAACGTTTCCACGACACTCAGTGCCAAACCCGTGTGGGAGCCGGATCCCGGCTGGATTGCCGAGAGCAATCTGCGCTCGTTCATGGACCGATACGGGATCGCGTCATATGAGGACCTATACAGGCGATCCGTTGAGGATATCGAGTGGTTTTGGGCCGCAGTGCTCGAGGATCTGGACATCAGGTTTTTCACACCCTATGACAACGTTGTCGATCTGAGTACCGGGCCGGCGCTTCCTCGCTGGTGCACGGGTGGGGAGATGAACATCGTTGCCAGCTGCCTCGACAAATGGCAGAATTTGCCGACCGAGTTGGCGCTTGCAGTACGTTACGAAAGTGAGCGCGGCGAGGTGAGCACGCTCACGTATGGCGAGCTGCACCGCGAAGTGTGCCGCTGCGCGAATGCCCTGCGCCGATTGGGGCTCGGCCCGGGTGACGCCGTGGGGCTGTTCATGCCCATGACACCCGAGCTCGTGGTGGCGTTTCTGGCGGTCATCAAGATCGGCGGCGTAGTGTTGCCGCTTTTCAGTGGCTACGGACCGGCGGCATTGGCCACTCGATTACATGATGCCGGCGCCAAAGCGCTGTTTACGGCGGACGGTTTCTTCAGGCGTGCCAGGCGCATACCGCTTAAAGAGACGGCTGACGAAGCGCTCAAGGTCTGCCCGACAATTAAGCACGTCATTGTGCTTGATCATGCCGGGATGGCTGCTGTGCCTCTGCGTGCGGGAAGGGACCACCGGTGGCAAGACCTCATTGCTGGTGCGTCGGATCGGGCAGAGACGGCTTGGGTGTCTGCTGAAGACTGCCTGATGATCATCTACACGAGCGGGACAACGGGGGCACCAAAAGGGGCAGTACACACGCACTGCGGTTTTCCGGTCAAGGCGGCTCAGGACATGCGCCACGCGATGGATTTGAAGGCGGGAGAGTGCATGTACTGGATGACTGACATGGGCTGGATGATGGGCCCGTGGCTGGTTTTCGGGACGCTGATTCTCGGGGCGACAATGGTAGTGTACGACGGCGCGCCGGACTACCCGAGTCCGTCCCGCATTTGGCAGCTATCGGAAGACAACCGCGTAACACATCTCGGCCTGTCACCCGTCCTCGTCCGTGCGCTAAAGCAGCGCGGAGCCGAGCACGTGGCACGACACGATTTGTCGGGCCTTCGCGCGGTGTGCTCGACGGGCAGTCCGTGGGACCCCGAGTCTTGGCAATGGTGCTTCGAGCACGTACTCGGGGGCAACAAGCCGATCCTCAACTATTCCGGCGGGACAGAAATCGGTGGCGGAATCCTCTGCGGCAATTTTTTCCAGCCCCTTGCGCCCGCTTCTTTTTCGGGTCCGGTGCCAGGGATGGACGCGGTCGTTGTGGACGCAAGTGGGAATCCTGTCACGGGACAGGTTGGCGAACTGGCCATCCGGAAGCCATGGATTGGCATGACGCGGGGCTTCTGGCAGGATGAAAATCGCTACTTTGACACATATTGGAGCCGTTTCGACGGGCTGTGGGTCCACGGCGATTTTGCAGTCGAAGACGATAATGGCCTGTGGTATATCCTCGGTAGGAGTGACGATACGATCAAGGTGGCAGGCAAGCGGCTCGGGCCCGCCGAGGCAGAAGCGATCGTCATTGCCCACGAAGAGGTAGCGGAGTGTGCCGCCATCGGCGTACCCGATCCAGACAAGGGTGAGGCTCTGGTGCTGTTCGTCGTTTTGGTGCAAGGCAGCAAGCCGACTGTCGCACTGCGTATTGAACTCTCAGAGTGCGTTGCGTCGGAATTGGGAAAACCGCTCAAACCGCAACGCGTGCTGTTTACGACTGCACTCCCAAAAACGCGCAACGCCAAGGTGATGCGCCGCGTCATACGTGCGGTCTACCTGGGAGATGCTCCGGGCGACGTGTCGAGCCTTGAGGATCCGCGAACGGTGGACGCCATACGACATGCGTCGTAGGGCAGTTGTCTTCATTGGCTACCAGCGTGAACTCGTGTCTATAGGGGGCGTTACACGTTTCAACAGGCCCGCCTCTGAGGCGTGGAAAGCAACACTATGGCTCTATTGACCCTATCGTGAATGGGAAGGTTGTGAGGGCAGGTCAGCTGGTGACCTGCGTATGGGTCTCGCGTTAGTAGTACCACTGTACCGATGCGAAGAACACATGGTGCTGCCCGCCGTACTCGGTATCGCTCTTCCCAACGAAGAAGTAGGTGCTTGCAGCCATGTCAACGTTATCGGCCAATGAAGCGGTAAGCGAAGGGCCGACAAGCGCGCTCCCGTCGTCAAGGTTAGCAAGGGCATAGAGGGCGCCTCCTACAAGTGGACTGAGCCCTCGGGCAACGGACAAGGCCGCGTACCTCTGCGCAAGGCTGAAGGTGTCGCCCTGAAGGAGTGCTTCGATATCGTAGTTTGCTTTGCTTTGACTTCCCGGTCCGTTGTAGTGGACTTCGGCGAGAGAGTAAAGCCCGTTCGGAAACGAGTAGTCGGCATTCAGCACCGCACGTATCGTCCCTCGCCCTGCGGTGTGCCGCGTAAAGGCCAGCTCACCCCGTAGCCCCGCACCACCGATATAGCCTGCAAAATCACCGCCCGTGGCCCAGGCATCGTCCACCAACGCGGCCATCAACGCGACGTCATATTCGCGAAAATTCGTGCCGTACCTGGATGCAAAAATGGTCCGGCTCCACTCTCGGCCCCCGGCGGCGACTACCAGCTCGAGGCGCGACGCAGTGCCGGTTTGTACCGAAAGGTAGGCCGCGTCCACGCCGGTCCGCTCTCCCAATTCGATGGCGCCCGGATTGAACGGATTAATGATGTCCGTCGGATTCCAAGCGAAGCCGCTTCCCCAAGCAATTCGCTGCCGTCCGATCGTAAGAAGCGACTGCCCGAAATACACCGCCGCGAACGCGCGGAAGAGGTTCTGGCGGACTTGGTAGGACTCACCTGAGGCAACCTCCCAATCAAGATCGAGCAGGCTCGGGCGACTGTAGGTCTCCGCAAGGTTGTATTCGTCGGAGCTGACAAAGCGACCAAGAAGGACCTCCGTGTCGAGCCATGCTTCTGCGTTGAATCGCGATCCGCCCAGGACCTTCCCCTTGGCACGAAAACGGGAAACGTCGAGAATGAAGGCTTCTCCACTAAGCGGAGAAGATGACCTGATGGCGAGGTTCTTGGCGTATCCGTGGATGCTCGTCGACGTTTGCCCAAATGCTGAGAAACTGGATGCGAGCACCATTGCCACAAGAATGCAGGCCGGATACACTCGGAAGCACGACATGCCGTCTTCCTCATCTGCGTGCTTCGTCACCGACGATCAAACCATCACGGAGCGTGACCAGCCGCCGGGCACGCTCGATGATCATGGGATCGTGCGTCGAAAACAGAAAGGTGATCCCCGTGCGTTCGTTGAGATCCCGCATCTTGTCGAGTAAACGGGCTCCGGTCTTCGAATCAAGGTTGGCTGTCGGCTCGTCGGCAAGGATCAGTTTGGGTCTCGACACAAGCGCCCGTGCAATGGCGACGCGCTGTTGCTGTCCGCCGCTGAGCTCGTTTGGACGGCGGCGTATGAGTTCTTTCTCGATGCCGAGATCCTTGAATTCGCGGACCACGCGTGCATGGCGCTCATGGGCGGGCGCGCCCTGCAGCAGCAGGGTGAATTCGGCGTTCTCTTCTGCCGTCAGTACGGGAATCAAATTGTAGGCCTGGAAGATGAACCCCAGATTGTGCAGCCGAAAGTCCGCAAGGCTCTTGCGATCCAGGCTAACCAAGTCTTGGCCTGCCACGACGACGGACCCGGAGGTCGGCTTGTCCAGACCTCCGACGAGATTGAGGAGTGTCGTCTTCCCAGATCCGGACGGGCCCGCGACTACGGTGAATTCGCCCGATTGCGCGGTAAAGCTTACTCCGCCGAGTGCCGTGACTGGGACACTGGATTCTTCTCGGTAGATCTTTACAAGATCGGTGGTCCGAACGAGCGGACCCGATACAGCGTCGCCAGGGACGTTAGACATGATGCATTGCTTCTGCGATCTCGAAACGACCGGCCTTGAAAGCGGGATAGACGACGGACAGGAGCACCATGACGTAGATCATGATGAAGCCGGATGTCACATGCTCCCAGTCCACATACGGATAAAGGACCGATGCCGCACCGAATGAATTGAGCCCCTCTGCATATGCCGACAGGTCAAGCCCCACGCTGTTCCACCACGTAATGAGGGCGAAGGCCGCTACGCCTCCAGCGACTGTCCCCATCAGGAGCGTAAAGAACGCCTCGAGGTAAAGCATCCGGCGAATCTGCCCTGGACGCACGCCATCGGCCATCATGATGCCGATTTCACGGATGCGTTCGAAGATTACCATGAGAAACGAGTTTGCGATGCTAAAACCGATTGCGGTAAACAGGACGATGACGAGGATCACGTTTCCGATGCCCATCATTTCGGTCATCAACAGTAGAAGCGGCGAGCGCTCCTTCCACGTGAGAATTTCAAGATCGGGCGACCCAATTGCAGTGTGCAGATCTGCGGCAGTGGTTTCGAGGTTCCGTTCTGGATCCAGATTCACCGTGAAGGCCGACACCTGATTGGAGCCGTAGCCGATCAGGCTCCGTGCCACGTCCGAGTGCAGGAAGACATTTGCCTTGTCGAAGTTGGAATTGCTTGTGCGATACAAGCCTACGATCCGATATGCTCCGGAGCTGATTTCGTTTTTGAGGTCGTTGGCCATGAGGACGACCCGCTCGCCGACCAGTACATTGAGCTGTTCGGCCAGGCCCACGCCGATGATCACCTCGTTTTCCGCTCCGGACTCCGACAAATACGACCCTTCGACGATCTGGTCGGGAATGTTCGACACGGTGAGCTCACGGCGCGGATCTATGCCCACGATCACCGTGCCGGAGGCCTGCTCGGCGCTGCTGATCATACTGGGAGCCTTGACCTGCGGCGCATAGCGGATACCCTCCACATCTGCAAGGTAGCTCGCGATCGGAGCGGCGTCCGCAACGTAGGTGCGAATGGTTGGATTCTCGTGAAAGCCGCGTCCGGTTATCTGAATGTGGCCGCCCTGTTGTTCGATGGCGGAGTCGATCATCTGCAGCGTGAAGCCGTCCATGTAGGCGATACCGCCCAGAAAGCAGAACACGCCGACGGCGAGCGCCGAAATCAGTACCCACGATCGACGTGGATTACGCCAAATATTGCGCCATGCGATTCTGGCGAGCATTCCCATGGTCGGTCAGGTACTGCGCAGCGCGCCGACAGGTGAAAAGCGGTGCATCCGCACTACGGGATACACCATGGAAAGGATAGAGGCTGTGGCGACGGCCACAACCGGAAATACAAAAATTGAAGGATTGGCAGAGAAACTGATCCCTTCAACCAGAAAGCCCCAGTCCTCGTACAGCTCCATCATCTCCGCAGACAACGGAATGGGATTCTGTGACAGGAAATACACCAAGATCGACGTGACAAGGACGCTGGCGGCAAGCGCCATGATCATTTTGAGAAACAGCTGCAGCGCGACAAGAATGCTTATCTGATGCGGCTTCATCCCAATCGACATCATAACGCCGAACTCGCGTACGCGCTCCATCATAGTCATCAAGGTTGTATTGAAGATCTCGAAGCCGACCAGAAGGATGAGGAAGAAGTAGAAGACGTAATTGCCGGCGGAGTCGAGTTGACGTAATTGTTCCAGATCCGGCATCATGGTCCGCCACGTCATGACTTCGTAGTCGTCTTCGGGGAAGTCGGCTATGAGCTCGTCCGCATAAGAGGCCGCTTTTCCGAAATCCTCGGTGCGGACCACGAGTTCCGTGAACCGGTCGTACATGGAAAACAAGTCCTGAGCATCGCTGAGTGTCATCACGAGCATCGAGCGGTCGAGGTCTGGGCTTCCCATCCGGAGAAGCCCCTTGACTGCATACAGGTCTGCTCCCATGACGTTGCGGTATCCCTGCGTCAGCAGCACCACGGAGTCTCCAACGGCGCTTCCAAGGTTTTTTGCCAAGACCTCGCCCAGCAGAACAGTGCCCAGGTCGCCACCTTCGAGCGGTTGCCCGTCCACCACGGTACGTGTAAATCGACTGATTGCGCGTTCGCTGTCCGGTTCGATGCCAACGATCATCGTGCCAGCACTCGAGGAATCGCTGCTGGTCAAGCCAAACCCGGAAAGCCGCCGCGTGGCTAACGTCATCCATGGATGGGCTTCTGTGAGCGCATCCCACTGATATTCTTCCTCTGTGAGCGACCGACTGAGCGTAGGGTTATCCTGGAAGCCCGCGCGGTGGATCTGCAGATCGCTTACGAAGAGGCGTACTACCATGCGCTCCATGGCGGCGTACGTGCCGGTTTCCACCGATTGCGACAGCGAAATCAACAGCACCGCGAAGAACACGGCGCCCATCGTTAGCAGGCTTCGGCGATGATTGCGCCAGATGTCCCGCCACGCCAGTTTGAGGAGCTTCTGCATGTGCACACCGCCTGCTACCTCGACCGACGCAGGTTTGACTGTGTGAAAACCGAGGCGGCAATCGGACGGTCGAAGCTTACGTCGTCGAAAACCATCACTGTCTTGCGATCGGGCCAGCGTTCCTCGACGATTTCCACGCGCGTTGGGATTGTACGACCTCCTACGCTTCGGATATCGCCGTAGGTCATGGTTCGTACCCGCTCTCCGCGCTCATTGAACGCTTCAGCGCGCAGTGGTACGTAATCCGACGTACGCACCCAGTAATGCAGCCGGTCCCAGGCGATTGCTGCGTCCGGCTTCGTAGAAAGAGACAATTTGTAGGCCTCGCCGGACTCGGTTTCTTCGACGCCGAGGAGCTCATGCTCGTAGTCGGTAATAAGGCTGGATTCATTAACCAGGTCATCGTTTGTGAAGCCGCTTCCCATCCAGGATTGCATCATCATTGACGGCGGAATCTTGATAACCCGGTTTATGCGCGGGATGTACTGCCACATTTCGCGCTGGAGCTTGAGGAACGACACGCCGCGCTCCTTGACCGGCTCCTTGATGCGAATGAAGGCCTTGTCGGTTCCTTCTGCCCAGACGTCAAAGACGATAGTCCGCTCCCAGTCGGGCCGGATGATGCGAAGGCTGTAGGTTCCAGTGCTCGTTTTGCCGCGCATGAGCTCTTCCGACCGCCGTGTGATGTCGATGGGGGTCGGAGCCTGTGCAAGGAGAAGCTCCGTAGGCACCGACGCCGTGAAAGCGAAGAGGCAGAGCACGGCGGGGAGGCTGGCTATGCGGTATATGGCTGCGGTCACTCTCACAGTCTACCTGTGTGCACAAAACCTGGTATCGATACGCTGACCAGCGTTATATGGGATATGCCGGCCTTTTCGTACTATTGTCTGGAGGGAGGTGACGGCTTCCCTTTTCATGGTCACGGTCTGCTGTTTGCCTGCGCTGAAAATCTACTATCGCGCGTTCGTCGTCGAGAACTCTTTTGTAAAGGGGCGTCTTCGCATCGTCGTTGGTCACGAGGTGCGGATTTTTGACTTGAACGGCATTCAGTGGGAATGTTCGGAACGGTCATCTGCCAAGCGAAACCGCCATTGGATATCATTCGGACTCCCTCAGGTAGGTGTCCGTCTTGTCGATCCAGTCTTGCCGAGGTGGACAAAAAATGTCCACGTCGAGCGTGTCTTCCAGTGCCACGGCTTTGTGTGGGAGGTCCGGTGGGATGACGAGGACCTCGCCTTCATGGACAACGATCTGTTCACCGTTGTCAGATCCCAGCCAAAAATGCATTGCACCTTTGAGCACATACGTCAGCTGCTCATTCTCATGACTGTGCCAGGGAACGACGCAGTCCTTGTCGAGATAGACGTGTGCGATCATCATGCGCTTGCCTGTGATCAGTCGCCGTCCCAAGTCTGGCCTAACATCTTCTATGGGCATATCGTCCCAGCGGTACAGAGTGGCAGTCGATGTGTCGGGCATGACGAGCTCGCTTAAGCAGAAATGGATGCGTCTTGCTTCGTGGGTACGGTTGCGTGTGCAACAAGATACGTTCGGGCCGCCTGATGTGGGCCTCACGGTGCCTCACAAGAGGATCCGCTTGGTATGTTAGTGGGTTCAGGTATCAATCCTGTCCAATTCTTTTCAGACATCGCAGATGAGAATCGTTACAATTCTGGTGGCGGCAGTGCTACTGGTTGGTTGCCGTCCGAGTGAGGACCCACACGCACGACTCGTTCTCGCGAACGGGCGCATTGTTACTGTGGATTCGCTCATGCCTCAAGCGGAGGCACTCGCCGTCATAGGAGACACGATTGCCGCGATCGGAAGCGCCGGAGAAATTGCCGAGTATGTCGGAGATAATACGCGCGTCATTGACTTGGGAGGCGCATTGGCTATTCCGGGATTCATCGAGGGCCACGGACACTTCATGGGTGTGGGTCAGGCGAAGATGATTCTTGATCTGACCGTCGCGCAGACCTGGGACGATATAGTGGCGATGGTAGGGGAAGCGGCTGCGGGTACCGAGCCGGGAGAGTGGATTACCGGGCGGGGGTGGCATCAGGAAAAATGGACCGCTGTGCCGGATGGTTCGGTAGACGGCGTTCCGACGCACCATACGCTCAGCGCGGCTTCGCCGGACAATCCCGTGTTCCTGCGCCACGCCAGCGGCCACGCTGCCTTCGCTAACGCGGAGGCGATGAGGAAGGCTGGAGTAAGCCCCGAAACGCCCAATCCGTCCGGCGGCGAAATCATCCGTGACGCACGCGGACAGCTTACCGGCCTCTTCCGTGAATCGGCGGCAGACCTCATCGGAGCGGCTCTGGAGAAAGCCCGCGAAGCGATGACCCCCGAGGAGCTTGACGCCGAGAGGCGAGAGCAGGCACGCTTGGCGATCCAAGAATGTCTCGAGAATGGTATTACGTCATTCCACGACGCGGGCGCAAGCTTCGAGACGATTGACTTCTTTAAGAGCCTTGCCGATGAGGGAGCACTCCCGGTACGCCTCTACGTAATGGTCTTAACCTCGAACGCCGATCTCGCGCAGAATATGGCAGCGTACCGCATGGTAGGCTATGGCGCCAACAGGCTGACAGTTCGATCCATCAAGCGATCCATTGACGGCGCGCTCGGCTCGCACGGGGCATGGCTCCTTGAGCCGTACGCCGACATGCCGAGCAGTAGCGGGCTCAATACCGTTCCACCGGATGAAGTGGCGCGCGCAGCCGAACTATCGCTGGAACACGGGTATCAGGTAAGTATCCATGCCATCGGCGACCGCGCGAACCGGGAGGTTCTGGATATCTTTGAAAGAGCCTATGCCACCGTCGACGAGCCGCGGAATTTGCGCTGGCGGATCGAACACTCGCAGCACCTAAACGTGGATGATATCCCGCGCTTTGGCGAGCTCGGGGTAATTGCCTCGATGCAGGGCGTGCATGCCACGTCCGACGGCCCGTGGGTGCCTGTCAGACTGGGAGAGGCAAGGGCGCGCGAGGCATACGTGTTTCAGGATCTATGGCAGACGGGGGCCGTAGTTACCAATGGAACGGACGCGCCGGTTGAAGACATTAGTCCGATCGCGAGCTTTTATTCGACTGTTTCGCGCAGGCTTGTGGATGGCAGCGTCTTTTTCGAAGGCCAGCGACTGACGAGAGAGCAGGCGCTCGTTTCCTACACGCTCAATAATGCGTACGCGGCATTTGAGGAAGATCTTAAGGGATCTCTCACGCCGGGAAAACTGGCCGACATTACGGTCCTTTCAAAGGACATCATGACGATCCCCGAAGATGAAATCCCCTCCACAGAAGTCGTCTATACAATCGTCGGCGGTGACGTGTTGTATGAACGGGAGTAGATCTTATTTCATTCCCAACTTCTTGCCTCGTCGCCAGAGCACGGACATCCAGAGGGCGATTACGAAGGATCCCATCATTTCCCGGCCTTCTTCGTCGAAAAAGTACTGCTTTTCGGCGATGACTTTCCAAGCAAGCCAAAGGCCCCAAAGTGCTACCATGACTGCAAACCCGGCCGCCGCTTCCGGGGGCAAGCGTCTGAGGTGGAACAGAACACAAGCGAGCGCCGCGAGGCCGTAGAGGATCATCCACAGCATCGGGTCCGGGTCGTTGTGCTGAAACAGCGCCCAACATGTGAATACTGCGGCGACGAACAGGTTGGCGAGGGCGAAGAGGCGGAGTCTCATGGCGGTTCGGTCTTCTGGTCAATTACGTCGCACAGCATGTGTCCACTTACGAGCTCGCCGAACGCTTCACAGCTCCGACCCAGCGTGCTTGGTGCGCGTTTTTACGTGCGGGAATGTACCGTGCCATAATACGACGCGGTGATGGTCTTGTCCTGTCGGGTGATGACGGCACTGGGCAGGGTTGTTCTCCTTCCGGTTGGTGACAGTCCGGTCAAGACGAACGTTTCTCCGGGCCGTACGGCCACGAAACATATCTGCTTCCGCCTCAACGAACCGGGCTGTACCAGGCTCCATCGCACCTCTGCCCGACGTGGATCGGCGTCTACGGCAACAATGTCAGCCCTACCCTAAACAGGCAATTCCATAACAATGCAGAGCGCACCGTCGGCCAGGCAACCTGCCCAGACAGCGGCAGTGGATGGTTCGAAGAGAGCAGGCCTACAGACTCGTACCAAGGGCAGCAGCCGTATGAGGGAGCCAGATTGAGGATCACGCGGCCGGGAGCATTTTGGCGTCCGGCTCAGCGGCTTCGATGAGGCCTACCCCATTGTGGCTGAGTGTGGCGCGCAGCCGGTGCGCTGTTGCCTTGCCTTGCAATGCCAAGCGCTATGGCATACAGCCTCGGTGTTCCGGGGAGGCTCGAGATACAGCGTAACGACTTCGGCGGGCGTATGCGTCTTAAAGACAACCTTAGCGCGTGTCTAGATCGGCATGGCTACAGGTCGGCGGGCTCCCGTACGGATTCGACTGCCTCCATCACGTGTCGGGCAAGCTCCTTGCGCACGGCTTCGAGACGGTAGCGAAGGCCGACCAGCGGTCCGCGAAACCGTAGCACACGCAGGAGGTCGACAAATGCGCTCCACCTTTCAACCCACCGGACGGCAGTGTAGGCGAACAATGGAGCACAACAGAACAGCGCGAAGCCCCACCACGGGCCAAAAACCGCCCCGACGATTGCTGCTTCGATGACCCACGTGAGGAGCTCGAGGATGGTTCCGCCAACGATCTTCACCATTCCCGCCTGTGTCTGCTTGTCGGGTTTTGCGTGTCGAGCTAGCGTGCCCGAAAGGCGGTGAGGTACGAAGCTCAAGATCACGCCTACAAGTGCGGGCAGTCCGAGGAGCAGTAGTACCAGTCCTCTTCCTACGGCACGTCGAGGTCGGAGTGTTGTCTCCTCAAGCTGCCACGGGTCGGTAATTCCGAACGAGCGGAGGAGCGTGGCATAGCGCCTTATGCGCCCGGCGAGAAAATCAAGCCTGTCAGGATTGCATCGCTTGAGCTTTTCGTAGGAAGAAAGCAGCGTCGCGGCCCATGCGTGTCGGGCGGCAAGGTCCCCCGCGTGGCCGTTGGGCGCCGTCCACGCTGCCACGGCGGGAATTGCCTTTAGGAGGTTTCTGTTTTCCGCCTGCAGTACGACGGCGGCAAGGCGCTCTTCTAGGCAGTCTGTAACGTGGCGGGCCGTAGCACGAGGGTCGCTCAGATAACTTTCGCGAAAGTCGTCGATCCGTAGGGATTCGCCGCTGACGAGCAAGGCAGGTGTTCGGAATCGCGTTTTGCTTTCGTACCAGAGTCCGATAGGTACCACGACCAGGCCGGATGCCCACGAGAATTCTTCCGCTGCACGCAGCGCGAGGCGCGCTGCACCCGTTCTGAGTTTGAGGAGACGGGGTTCGGAATGAGTGGTGCCTTCCGGAAACAGTGCCATGGCCTCACCCTTGGCTAGGATTTCCCTTCCCCGAGCAAACGTTGCCTCGTTGCGCGTAGCCATGTCGGCTTCGTCCACCGCCCCGCCGCGGCGGCCTATGTCCTTTGTTCGGAAGATGGGGAGAGCGCCGAAGCTCTCCGACGCCCACCGCGAGAGAGGATAGGCAAAGAGTGTGCTTTTCGACAGAAAAGTGACTTGCCGCCCGAGGGCCGTCATCAAGAGAACCGGATCCAGGACGCCGTTGGGATGATTGAGTACGAAAATGACCGGCGCATCCCGTGGGATACGATCTAATCCGAGCACTTCGATCCGCGAATAGAAGAGCCGGATCAGTCGGAACACGAACCAGTGAACAAAGCGCTTGAACACTGCGACCTCCGCAGAGCATCAGGAGGAAACGACCGCAGCAATTGCGTCAAGGACAGCGTTGTGGAGATGCCCGTTGGTCGCAACGACACCACGGTTGGCGTCAAGTGCCTTGCCGTGCGTTAACTCGAGCGGCTTCCCGGAGATGTCCGTCACGCGGCCCCCTGCCTCTTCGGTGATAAGTGAGCCAGGCACGTGATCCCAGATTCTCTCACGGTAGCCTGGACGGGTCGGAAGACGAAAGTAGATGTCTGCTTGTCCGCTTGCGACTACTGCGTACTTGGCCTGGCTGTCGAGACGTACCGGAGCCTTATAGAGCCCTAGGTGATGTGCCACTGCGGACGCAAGTTCGTGGGAGCTGTGCATGGATTCCACGGATTCGCAGAAACGGGCTGTCGAGGGAGTATCCACTTGACTAGTAGAGATTCTTCGCGCAGGGGTCGTTCTCTTTAAAGAAAGCCACGAAGCACCGCCGCCGCGCGTTGCCGCGAAGATACTACCAGGAGAATAGCTATCGAAGGCAATGTGTGGGCACGCAAGAGCGGCAACTATTGCGCGGCCATCCACGACGAGGGCGATTGCCACGGCATAGTGTCCGCCGCGCAAGAATCCCTTGGTCCCGTCAAGGGGATCGACTGCCCAAAAGCGGCCCGAGCTTCCCTCGTGGCAGCCGATGTCCACCCAGTCGAGGACGTCGTCCGCACTCGAGCCGGGTTGGAGCCTCTCGACGTGCTCGACAACCTGGTCCCGGACA
Organism: Rhodothermales bacterium; assembly: GCA_012267425.1. Taxonomy (GTDB): domain Bacteria; phylum Bacteroidota; class Rhodothermia; order Rhodothermales; family Bin80; genus Plut-88865. Next base: position 2,475 of record JAAXGO010000100.1, on the reverse strand, counting down.
GAGGCGTGCTCACGGCCCCGCAGCAGCGTCGAATCTTCTTCTGCGACGATTGGATCAGCTGGAAAAGCGGCGCGGATACGCCGACAAATAAGGGCTTGGCTGCCGAAGTCTGCTACGGTTACAGGACTGCGGTCTGTTTTTTGAACCGCACGACACGCATGGACACCTCCGCAAAGGAGCGCTGCCTCGCGCACGGCGGCGATTGCCACGTGGAGCTCTGCGATGTGGCCGATTTCAGTGGAAGTCGTCATATGATGGGATTGCGTCCAGAAACCGGTACGAAGACGTCTCGGGATCGAGCCACCACACGTACACGTCGAGGCCGTTGGTTACGACCAAACAGCGTGCCTCGAAGACCGTGTTATATGCTGCGATTTGATCGAACGCGTCCTGGCGAATCCTCACCTCCGGCGCCTTGCATTCGGCTAAGAGGACTGGTGTGAGTCTGCGTCCGTACACGACGACGTCGGCTCGGCGCTGTGTTCCGAGATACGTAACGGACTGCTCCACGGCGATGAGACCTACGGGTGTACCCCTGTCGTGGATCAGAAACTGCACCAAGTGCTGACGAACCCATTCTTCCGGCGTCAGACGGACGTATTTCGAGCGCACGGAATCGAAGATCATCTGCTTACCGTCGACGAGGCTTGTAGTGAATCGGTATGGCGGAAAGGTCAGAGGCTGCATTGGAGAACATGTGCGACTGTCTGGCGGCAAATATACGCTGATCAGGCGATCCGAAGCGGCAGCCTACAGGTTGGATCGATCCTGGTGGCGCTGCGTATACGGTAATTTCGGGGTGTAGCGCAGCCCGGTAGCGCGCTTCGTTCGGGACGAAGAGGTCGTGGGTTCAAATCCCGCCACCCCGACAGCATTTTGCCAGGTGGACATGTTGGAGCTTTCACGATGGAGATGGTAGTACGCATGCGCATCGTTCAGAAATCACATTGTTACCGTCCTCCTTGAGTTTCTTGCCCCGGTTGTACGCGATGCGATGCCAGGAAGCAATCGATTCGGTGGACTTGGCGGCGGACGAGAACAGGCGGTCGCATTGCTCTTTCCCTGCAGGGATTTATCGAGTTGGTCTCGTGACAAAATCGGGCGCGGCGTCTTCTTTCGCGTTCCCTCTTTTGCCGTTTATACAACCGGCTCCCTGCCGGGTCATTTTTTCCACAAACTGGAGTGCACATGAGTGTGAGAAAGCCTGAAACGCCACGCCTCCTTCCGCTCTGGATCCTAGTGACCATGCTGGGCTTGGCCGCTGTTGGATATCTGGCTGGTAGGGCAGATATGGACACGGAGGAAGCCGAGGAGGCCGCAGCCATCGAAGTCGACCCGCTGGATCTTGGGATCGCTGCGCACGGAGGGTTGTCCAAATGGCAGTCGTATGCTTCCCTCGAATACGATGTGGAGAGCTACGGTTCAGTCCAGCACCATATGATTGATCTCACGAGTCGGCGGACGCTGCTGGAGACGGAGGCGTTTCGGATCGGCTTCGATGGAACAAATGTCTGGGTCACGCCTGGCCTGGATGCGGTTCGTGTGCGGCCAAGTTTCTTAAATGGGCTGGACTTTTATTTCTTCGGCATGCCGTTTGTATTGGCCGATCCGGGCGTGATCCGCGAATCGCTGGGACGTGTGACGGTTGGCCATGAGGAATTCGAAGCTGTGAGGATATCATTCCAAGAAGGCATTGGTGGATCGCCCGACGACTCCTACATCGCACATTTCGACCCGACCACGCATCGTCTCCGCTTCCTGCTGTATACGGTAACGTTCTTTTCTGGGGAGCCCAGCGAAAACCTCAACGCACGCGTCTACGACGAATGGCAGCAACTCGGCGGCCTGACAGTCCCGGCGAAAGCCACGTCATACGCGTGGGATGCCGAGAAAGAGACGTTCGGCACTGCGAGAGGAGAGGCGGTTTATAGCAATGTCCAGTTCAGCGCAGATGCTCCGGCAGATTCCATGTTCGCGATGCCGGAAGGGGCGGAATTAGATGTGCAGACGGTGGGAGCGGAGGAGTAGGAATCTGCTGCACGGTGTGTGGGCTGTCTATACGCGATTGGCCACTTCTTGGGTCTTGATACGGCGTGAAGCCCTTTGCCGTTTGCAGCGGCATATACTGGCCGCTTTGTGGCATGACTTTGGCCTTGCAGCGTAACGCTGTTACTCATCGCGGCTTGCCTCATCTCTTATCGGGGAACGGGGACTGGCCCTATTCCTTGGGGAGCATGAGCATGGGGGCCAACTTCCAGGATACAAGGAATGCAATACTTGCATTTGGACGATGGTCTCCGGCGGTCGTGGACAAACCCACCTGCCGGGGCGACAACCGCGGATCGGAGGCCAGCGGAGGCGAATCCGCACAGCGAGCACACAACGGAACTTTATAGTATTTCCGGCTGCGGCCTCGTGAGTTTCGTGGTTTACGGGCTATGATGGTCTCGATATCTGTCCTGGAAGGGCCTATTT
>JAAXGO010000099.1 GCA_012267425.1 Rhodothermales bacterium | reverse complement strand
CGACAACTCCAATCCGACAAGGTCTTCGACGTCGTAGGCCGTCTGTTTGAGGGGTTGTCCATGAGGGACTATCTCGAGCTGGCCATCACCGGAGATGCCGACACCGTTGCCGAGCAACTGGAAGGCAATCTCACTGAAGATCAAGTCCGTGCTCTCGAACAAAAGGAGCGTGTGCTCTATGGAGAAGGTGGCGAAGTGCGTCGCCGATTGCCCCATCTCAAAGAGGAAGCAGAGCAGGAAAACTACCGTCGGCTACTGCCTGGATACGTACGCCGCCTCGTGGAAAAAGCCGCGCCGCTACTCGATCTGCACATTGAAGGAGACCCCGAAGAAACCTTCACATTGATGCCTACCCGGCCTCGTGCAGCCGATCCCCTGCTATCCGCACTTGAGATGTATCCCGAAAGCGCGTGGAATCGACTGACAGTACACAAGCCATTCACCCGAGAAAACGCAGTCTGGCTACACCCCGGCGAGCCGGTATTCGACAGCATCTCTGCAACAATCCTGAATCGCTTCGGACACGATGGATTAAAAGGAGCCATATTCACCGATCCCTATGCAACCGAGCCGTATCTATTCCACATTGCACTCATTTCCGTCGAACAGCACGACCAGGTCAACATAGGAGAGACAGATCTGTTAGCTGCCCGTAATGATGACGAAACACCTCCGAAACTGCTCGAATCGCGACTCGTTGGACTGCGCCAATCAAGCGATGGTACCGTAGAAGAGTGTGCGGTTGAGCATCTTCTTCTCCTCAGAGGTGCCCACGGCATTGCCCCGAGCCGGGTGCCACTTGCCACTTTCGCTCGCACCATGGCTCTGGATGCCGCCAATTTCGTTCGTGATGAAGTGACCCAACGACTCGTACAGACCCATCGACAGCGCATCCTCAACGATCTGCCCTCGCGCATGGCCTTCGTCAGCCGCGGGTTCGACTTCCAGGCGGCTGAACTCGCAGCAGCCCGGTCCCATCTTACCCAAAGGGCACGCGCTGGTGATAGGCACGCCAATACAGAACTCACCAGAGTCAAAGAACAGCAGCGGAGCCTGACGGACTCCCGCAACCGTCGCCTCGCCGAATTACAAGCCGAACCGGACCTCATCCAGGCTGGTGAAATGGAATTCCTCGTCCACGCCCTCGTAGTGCCCGTCCAGGATACCGGGGAAGCCGAGCGTTACGATGCCGATGTCGAAGCCATAGCCGTGAAAGTCGCCACTGCTTATGAGGAAAGTTTCGGCGCTGAGGTCCAGGACGTCTCACGCCCCGAACTCGCGCGACGCGC
>JAAXGO010000098.1 GCA_012267425.1 Rhodothermales bacterium | reverse complement strand
CGATCACCATGTCGACGCCTTCGCGCTTGACTTCGCGGAGCTTCGTGCCGACCAGCGGGCCAGCGAGCGCGAACGCCAGAAATGCGAGACCCACCGTCTTCAAGCCTGCCTTCCAGCGCCGGCGCCGTCTACTTATCGTCGAGGCAAGCCTGCGCACCAAGCCCGTTTCGCCGAAACGGCGCATAGCACTTTTCCGTTGCCACGCGGCCAAAAGGAATAGCACGACCGCGAGCGGCACGCACGCCAAGGTCCAAAGGTAGTCCGCGTTCAGCCAGGCCATGACGTTTACGGGAATCGTCTCAGAAGCGTCGTATACAGCAGGACCTCAAGGACGATTAGCGCGAAAGCAGGCCAGAGCAATCGACCGTACCGGTCTTCATAATCCAAGTAGATACGCGTTTCGACCTTCGTTTTTTCCAGCTCGCCGATCTGCTCGTAAATCTCTCGCAGGCCATCTTTGTTCGTCGCCCGAAAATACTGCCCCCCCGTATTGTCGGAGACCGAGCGGAGCATGTCTTCGTCGATCTCGACGGGGACCATCTGGCGCTGCGGGCCGGCAAACGGATGATCGATAACGAACGGCGCCTCCCCGTGCGTGCCAACGCCAATGGAGTACACGCGAACTCCCAGCGCAGCAGCCACGTCGGAGGCAGTCACAGGATCCACCTCTCCCCGATTGTTCTGCCCGTCGGTAAGAAGTATGATGACCTTGCTTTCCGCTTCCGTGTCTTTGAGGCGGCTAACGGCCGTGGCCAGGGCTGTGCCAATGGCCGTGCCATCTTCGATAGCACCAACTTCGACTTCCTCGAGCATGCGGAGGAGAAAGGGATAGTCTAGCGTCAGCGGCGTCTGCGTATACGCCTTGGCCGCAAACACGATGATGCCGATGCGATCGGAGATGCGGGCCTGAATGAATTCAGCAGCCACGTCACGTGCGGCCTCGAACCGGTTGGGCTGAAAATCCTGTGCGCGCATCGACGTGGACGTATCCAAAACGAGAATGATGTCCACGCCCTCGGCGAAGCGTTCTTGTGTTACATGGCGAACTTGCGGGCGCGCTAGGGCCAAAATAATGAGCACAAGCGCAGCGGTATGTAATACGGATGGCACGGCGCCGAGGTACGTTCTTAGAGCACGCGGCACGCTGCGCGCCGAGACCATATTGCTAAAACGTAGCCCCGTCGAACGGCGCTGCCGCATCACGTACCAAGCGACCGGCGTGAGTGCGGCCGGAAGCACATAAAGCCACTGCGGTTGCGTAAATTCCATTGACTACTCGGCTCGGGGGGCCATTTCTTCACTGCGCTCCAACTGATGTTGTTTGGCCTCTGTCCGTTCCACGCATTCGATAGCCTCTGCGAGCAGCCGGCGACTTTCTTCCGAGCGCGGCACAAGTTCGGCGAATTTGACGAGATCTGCGACGGACAATATGCCGCCAATGCGCTGCGGAATGCCTCCCGGCATCCTGTGCACCACCGTAGGGCGATTGAATTCATCGGCCAGTTCCCGCGTCGTGCGTTCGAGCGCAGGAATGCCGATGCGATGCTCCAGATACATGCGCAATACGTCTGCAAGCTCAACGTAATACAGCTCAACCGCCTCCGCCTGGTCAACGTTTGCCTTTTCGAGTTCGCGCAGGCGCCGCCGGGCGACGTCATACGGCGATGGGCCCTCGTCGACCACGGTCGGACTGATCTCCAACGGCTCGTCGCGCCGCCGCATCCAGTATACAAGCAGCCCTACGGCCACAAGGGCCGCCAGGCCCAGTAGCACGTAGGGCCATACCGGTGCGCCGAATTCAACGAGCCCCTGAAGCTCCCGAATGGCGGCAGCATCCTCGGATACCAGCGAGCGGATGGGCAGATAGAAAGGAGGCGAAGTGGCGACGTGCGATTCGCCGTTAAAGGAAACGGCAAGCGGCGGTACGACTGCCGTATCCAATGCAAACGTCGTAACCTCGTAGACGACGCTGTCCAGCCGTGCTGCACCGTCGTCTACCGCGTGCCTGCCGGACGCCAAGAGACCCAGTACTTCAAGATCACCGAACGTGGAATCCTGCGCAAGCGCATCCGGAAACGAGGGTGGCTCATCAAAGCCGTGCAGCGCCACGACAGTCAGCGTAAAGCGGTCTCCCACCGCCGCGGTGTCCGTCGACAGGTATGCCTCTACGTGCTGCGCACCTGCCGGCGCCGTGACAAGAAGCGTCAGCAGTACAACCAAGCCTCTTGGACACTTCATCATCCGTACACCTTCGCTCGGCTGCGAAAAAAGCGGACAAGAGGCTCGACGCAATTGCCGGCGGTATCGATTTCGACGTGATCCACACGTACGCTCCGAAAGAGTGTCTCGAGGGACTTCTGCCGTTGCCGTGCATCTTCGGCGAACATGTGCCTGGTGCGTGCACTGCCTGTGTCGACAACCGTGGTTGCGCCGGTTTCCGGGTCGGTCAATTCGATGAGGCCGACATTCGGCAGATCGAGTTCCCGCCGGTCCTGCAGCTGGACGGCCACGGCGTCGTGCCGTCTAGCAACGGTTCCCAGGGGGCGGGCGAATCCGTCGTCGAAAAAATCGCTTACCAGCAGCACGATGGACCGCCTGCGGATAACGTGCAGAACGTGGTTGAGTGCCGCCGATATGTCAGTCGCACGCGACTCCGGCTCGTGCGCAAACAAGTCGCGGATAAGTCTCAGGACGTGGCGGCGACCCTTCTTCGGAGGAACGTAGAGTTCCACGCGATCCGAAAACAGCAGCAGCCCGACCTTATCATTGTTCTTGATGGCACTGAATCCCAAAATGGCACAGATTTCGGCGGCGATTTCGCGCTTGAAGCCGCCCTGCGTTCCGAAATCCCCCGAGCCAGAAATGTCCACCACCAGAATGAGCGTCTGTTCGCGCTCTTCCTCGAATATCTTGACGAACGGCTCGCCTTCGCGGGCAGTCACATTCCAGTCGATCGAGCGAATGTCGTCGCCGTACTGATAGGGGCGCACTTCCGCAAATTCGATCCCCCGGCCCTTGAAGGCAGAACTGTATTCGCCTCCGAAAACGTCGTTGACCAACCCTTTCGTACGAATCTCGATGTGGCGGATCTTTCTGAAGAGCTCCTTCGGAATCATGACGGGCTCCGCGAATGGAAACGATTCGCAACAACGAGAAAAGGGCAAAAAAGTTGAGCGGGCACTGAAGTGGATCCTGCCCCGGTGTCGGGGGTATTGGGCCTCTTTCGTGCCCAACTGCCAAGAAATCGACTCCATGAAGCGCCGTTTGCCGCCACGGTTACTCGAACCGCCTCTCCACTCGCGGGTGATGTCCCCTCATCTTGGTCCGTGGGCCAGACGCATTCAAAGCTCACGGTCGAACACGACGTGCACATCTTTACTCACTGTGTAAATGACCGAGAACAAGTAGCGGACTCTTTACCTGATTGCCAGCCCCGCCATGAGCATTCGCACCGGCGTCATTGTTTTTCCGGGCTCGAACTGCGACCATGACGCCTACCACGTCACGAAGCATCTTTTCGGATTTCCGACGCGATTCATATGGCACAAGGAGACGGACCTTGGTGACGTCGATCTTGTGATCGTCCCTGGTGGCTTTTCGTATGGGGACTATCTGCGCGCAGGAGCGATTGCCCGTTTTTCCCCCGTCATGAAGGACGTCGTGCGATTTGCAAAGCGCGGCGGACTCGTCCTCGGCATATGCAATGGGTTTCAGGTGCTTTGCGAATCGGGGCTGCTGCCGGGCTCTTTACTTCGCAACGCGTCGCTCCGCTTCGCCTGCAAATGGACACATTTGCGCACTGAAAATGTCGACACGCCCTTTACCTGCGCGCTCGCACGCGATCAGGTGATCCGCGTTCCGATCGCGCATGGCGACGGCAATTATTTCGCCTCCCGCGAAACGCTTGACCGTCTGGAGGCCCAAGGGCAGGTCGTGTTCCGGTACACCGAACCGGACGGCACGGTCACAGACCGTGCCAATCCCAACGGGTCGGCCCACAACATTGCCGGAATCATAAGCGCATCAGGAAACATTTTAGGCATGATGCCACACCCCGAGAGGTGTACCGAGGCTGCCCTCGGAAGCTCGGACGGCAGCTTCGTGTTTCAGTCACTGTTGGAAAGCGTGGCCGTCTGATGTCCATCGATTTTCTGTCTGCACCCGTTACGCTGCTTCTGCTGAGCGTAAACGGGCTTGTCGGCATCCTCGGACTGTACGTAGATCCCAGTGTTGTCGACCGCTACGGCTTCCGACCGGACCGTATCCGCGATCATGGAGAATGGTACCGCTTCGTGACGGCAGGCTTCGTGCACGTTGCCTTTTGGCACCTGGCTTTCAATCTACTCACACTCTTCTATTTTGGGCCGGAGCTTGAGGCTCGTCTGGGATCTGGCAAGTTTTTCATGGTGTTTTTCGGATCCGAGCTTGCCGCTCACGCCCTGACCTACCGCGCTCGGCGCCTGGAACCCCACTATAATGCCATCGGAGCTTCGGGTGCGATCAGTGGCGTGCTCTTCGGTTACTGTCTCTTCGAGCCATTCAGCCTGCTGTACTTCTTCGGCTTCGTGCCCATTCCAGCCATGGTGTTTGCAATCAGCTTCGTCGCCGTGTCGCTATGGGCAATGAAGCGGGAAAAAATGGCAGGTATCGCCCACGAGGCGCACGTAGGCGGTGCGCTGGGAGGATTGTTTCTCACCGTACTTCTTGAGCCAAGCGCCCTCGGCACGTTTTTCAGACAGCTCGGCGTGTAACATTCCGTCGTCGGCTGCTCTGGCGAACGTACCCAGACCCTTGGACCTGGATTTGGACACGCGACCCATGTAGAAAGTGTCGTCCACGGCGATGTCCAGGAGCACTACGAATCCACGCTGCGTTCGAAGAGCGCGTATTCCTTGTCAACTACGCCACCAATCGACGCCAGGAGGTTTTTGAGCACGTTGTTCGTGTCGAGGATCCAGCCCATCTCGCACCCGTGGTAGCCGATTTCGATACTCCGCTCAGTCGTCGCCAGAACCAACAAAACGTCGAATGCGCGTCCCTGATATTTTTTCCGCACTCCCATGAGTGGAATCCTCAGGTCGGCAGTGCCTGCAAGTTTCAGGGTTAGTATCAGCTTGAGGATGCCAAATGGCAGCAGTCGGCCGTTTCTGAGCTTCCTGAGCACCTCATTGACGTCCGGGATTGCAACCGAGAATGCTACCGGCTCGCCGTCTTTCTCCACGATGGTAGCCAGTCGTGAATCAAGCAGGGGCTTCATGTCCTTTGCGAGATGGGCGAATTCCTCCTCCGTCACCGGCACAAAACCCCAGTTGTTCGCCCATGCATCGTTGAAGATGTTCCGCACAATCCGCGCTTCGTCGTCGAATCGTGACATGTCAAGCGTGCGTATCGTGAGTCCGTCGTTGCGACGGTGCACGATCGCCGCACCCCGTCTCAGGCGATCCACCTGTACGTACCTGGCGTGAACGTAATAGGCCAACATGGTCATTACGCGTTGCATTCCCCACTGGAGCAAATACTCCTCATAATACGAGGGATTGTACGGCATCATGAGGCACGGGCGGCGATCGAAGCCTTCGACCAGGAGTCCCGCAGTGTCATTGAGCGTTGGGCTGGCTGGCCCGCGCAGCACGCGCAGTCCGCGATCCTTCAGATAGCCAGCGGCCGCATCCAAGAGCGCCGCCGCCGTCTCGTAGCGCTCTACACAGTCGAAAAATCCGAAGAAGCCGAGATCGTCGTCGTACTTGCGCAGGTGGTTGCCATTGACGATGCCGGCTATCCGTCCTACGACCCGATCAGCATCGTCCACGGCCAGAAAGGCCTGCAGGCTGCCGTGCGCAAAAAACGGGTTTTTTTTTGGATTCAGTGTGGCTGCGACATCCACCCGAAGAGGCGGGACCCACCACGGGCTCCCCTTGTACAGTCGGAACGGAAAGTCGATGAAACGCCGGAGATCGCGCCGGCTGCGGACTGGAATGATGCGGTGCCCGGATTCGACCGACATTCGACGTGACAAGTGCCACTTACGGCAACCCGTTGCTAAGCGTACCGTGCCTAAGACCTACACGGCGAAACGCGTCCAAAATATAGTCGAGTTCCTCGTCGGTATGCGTTGCCATGTAGGACGTCCTCATGATCGCGTGTCCACGCGGCACCGCACCGCGCCACGGCACCACCGGGTTGACGAAAACGCCTTCCTCAAGAAGATCCGTCCAGAACTGGAAGGCAGTCATCATTTCGTCGCCAATGACCACGGGAATGATCGGCGCCTGGCTCTTCCAAACATTGAATCCCAAGTCGCGGAAGCCGTCCCGCATATAGGCCGAAATCTTCCACAATCGCTCCAAACGCCACGTTTCCTCGCAGAGGATCTCTAGACACTGGAGCACCGTCGCTACGTTGGACGGCGGCATGGAGGCGCTGAAAATGTGGGAGTGCGCCATGTGACGGATGTACTCGATCACGTCGCGCTCGCCGACCGCGAAGCCACCCAAGGACGCGAAGCTCTTCGAAAACGTACCGGTCGTAATCGGCACCTCCTCGCTGAGCCCGAAATACGCCGCCGACCCGCGCCCGCCTGGCCCAATGACCCCGACCGCATGCGCGTCGTCAAGCGCAAGTGCCGCGTCGAATTCGGCGGCGAGCTTGACAAGTTCCGGCACTTGAGCAATGCGACCACTCATCGAAAAGACACCGTCGGTGACGATCAGCTTGTCTGCCTCAGGGCGTTCAGCCTCTGCTTTTTGCAGCAACCGGCGGAGATGAGTCAGATCGTCGTGCCGGTAGCGCCGCGTATCGGCGGGGCTGACCTGCGTGCCGGCAACGATGCAAGAATGGTTATCCTTGTCGGAAAAAATGAGATCATTCTTGGACGTGATGCCCTGGATGACCCCCATGTTGGTCATATACCCGGTCGAAAACAGCACGCAGGCCTCCTTCCCCATAAATTCGGCAAGGCGCCCCTCAAGCTCGAGGTGAATGTCAAGCGTACCGTTGAGGAAGCGGCTTCCCGTGCAACCGGTGCCATACTGGTGAATGGCGCGCTCAGCGGCTTCCTTTACGCGTGGATCAGAGGTCAGGCCAAGGTAATTGTTCGACCCGGCCATAATGACTTCCTTCCCGTTGATGATGGCGCGCGTTCCTTCGTTGCGCTCGATGGGGCGGAAGTACGGATACAGACCCGCGTCGTACACTTCGCGGTAGAGAGCACCCGCCGCCATAAAGGCGTGCGTCTTAGCAAACAGCGACGGTTCCGTCCTGACGGCAGTCTCCCCGTCCGCAGCCATGAAATGCAACCTGTCCTGAAGGCTGGCTTTCATCATTGCGTACAGACCGGGATAGAGCAGGAAAGCATGACCGGAACCAGCCCGTACGGTACCGTCACATCATATCAATGACGGCCGGGTTCGGCGAGGGCATCGCTGAAGGCAGGCATGGGACTGTCGAGGAAGACGAGCTGGGAACAGCATACACGGAAGGAGATACCTGCGACAAAACATCTTCGATATAACGGACCGCAGCTTTGTTCCCACACTCGGGCCGATTTCGTATACGCTCTGTGAACCTGTCGGCCTCGCGCAGAAAGTTTTTGAGATCACGGGCGGTCAACCTTCGGTCGATGACCGCGGTGCCCAGACCCTGGCGCTGGAGGAACAGGGCGTTGAGCGTCTGCTCGAAGACACCCTTGTTGGGGACCACCAAGAGAGGCTTGTCCAAGTACAGTGCTTCGCTGATCAGCGTGAAGCCTGCCGTGCAGATAATCGCGCGGCACCGCGAAAGATCCTCCAGAAAGCCGTCCATTGACGGCGGCTTGAAGCGAATGGTGGGGTAGGCACCTGGGGCCGGTGGGAGCGGAAAGTTATACACGATGGATGGTCCACCCACCTCTTCAAGAAGGTCCAGAACACCTGTCGAGCCCTCCGGATCGTTGAAATACACCAGGACGTGTTCGCCGCATGTCGGCTCGAGTTCCTGTACGGCACCGCGGATGATCGGCTTAACGATCTTGGCTCGCCGCTTTCGCTTGAGCGCCGGGAAGAAAAACGACGTGAGTAGCAGCCACTCCGGATTCTTGGGCGCAATGACGTTGATGATGATCTTCGCCAGACGTGCATGGTAGCGATGGCGCAGCGGCAAGCTGTATTCGGTTTCTGTGACTACTTGCTGGTGATTGAATGACAGTATAGGGATTCCGAGACGCTTGGCGGCACGCCACGAAAAACCCTCGAAGTCATTTATCAGCAAATCCGGGGCATAGTCCGCAAACAGGTCTGCAAGCCGCGTGACGATTGTAGTACGATTCCGAAGTGACGGCCAGTTAGCCGCCAGCGTGCGCGACGGCATTATGGCGTTCTTGCGGACCACCTGGCGCAGGCGCGGGACGGGCATCACGGTCTCTCCGCGAGCTTCGAGAATGCGCCGGGCGGTGCCCCCGCAGCAGAACCGTACCTCGTGGCCGCACTCGCGCAGAGCGGCTGAGGTAGCAAGGCTTCGCGAGGTGTGCCCACGTCCTTGACCGCTGAGCGAATAGATGATCCGTGCCATGGCAGGTGTGCCTTAGTCTCGTCACTCGAACGTCTTACGTCACAGCTTCAGGCTGAGTGACATGATCATACCACTGACGAAGGGGTGGGGATGCACTCTGACGGCAAGATTTTCTCCGATATCAAAATCCGTCAGGTGTGCGCTTACGAACGCGTCAATGACGGTCAGACCGTACCATGCCGCAATCCCAAAGTACAGAAGATCCCGGTTCCTGCGATAATTGTCGCGGAACGCCCGGAACTGCGGCTCCAGGTGCTTCCGCCGTGCCACGACTGCGTCGTCGGTCAGGTTCGCTTCCGGCTCGAGGCCGAGATCACTCAAAAGAGCCGCATATTCTGTGGCGTACTCCGGAAAGACTGGCTCACCGTTAGCGTCCTTGCGTGCCGTGTACAGATACGCATGCCGATACCTAAGATACTTGCCGTTGGTATACAACGCGGCCCACGTAAACGCGCCGAGCCCCGCGTACACCACTGGAATCTTGACGTACTGCCGGTTATACCACTGGCCCCAACCGGGCAGGACTGCGCGTTGAAGCGCCTGCCTCGGATGGTTGACAGTCGAGTCCGTCTGGCACGATGCGTCTACGGGTACGAGGACTGCGACCGCCACTGCCAGCCCCACCAAGGCGGAACTTCTGTTACTGTAGCAGCAGGTCCAGGACGCGTTCAAGGTCATCCGCCGAAAAGTAGTGCACTTCTATCTTTCCCCTGCCGTCCGCATTCTGCCTGACGTGGACCTTGGTCGAAAACCGCTTTCTCAGGATGCCTTCGAATTCTCTGAGCTGAGGTTGATGGCGCTCCCTCAACGGATTGGTTGGTCTGCGCGACCTGCGGCGGTTCGAAGAGTTTCTAAGCCGGCTGACACGGCGTTCGACCTCCCGGACCGACAGATCGTTGCGCAGGATTTCGTCCAGGAGGTACAGTTGGTCAGCTTCCTCGCGCACCGCGATGAGCGCGCGCGCGTGGCCTACGGCCAGCAAGCGGTCACGGACGGCCGCCTGTACGCGTGGCGGCAGTCGCAAAAGACGCAGATAATTCGTCACCGTAGGGCGCGTCTTGCCGACACGCTTGGCAACCTGCTCCTGCCTTAGTCCACATTCGTTAATCAGCCGTTGGTAACCGAGAGCGATTTCAATGGGGTTGAGCTCCTCGCGCTGGACGTTTTCGACCAGCGCCATTTCCAACATTGCTTCGTTATCAGCTTCGACTACGTACGCCGGCACGGTCCTCAGGCCGACGCGTCGGGCCGCTCGCAAGCGCCGCTCCCCGGCAATTGTCTCGAACCTGCCTTTTTCGAGCACCCGCACGGTGATCGGTTGGATGATGCCAAGCTCCTGGATCGACTCGGCCAGTTCGGCAAGTGCGTCGTCGTTGAAGTCCTGCCGTGGCTGATACGGGTTGGGGCTGACCGAGTCGATGGAGACGTAGACGATGTGCCCCGCTAACGGTCGGTCCTCAAACTCCCTGCGCACCGTCTGCTCGCTTCCCCTGAGCAGCGCTCCCAGTCCTCGCCCCAAGGCCACATTCTTGGAAGACATAGCGCCCACTCAAGTGGAGTGTGTTGCCGGCTTGTGCCAAGCGCGAAGGCCGCTAGGCGTGATGCTTCACTCCGTTGGTCGAGGCGGGCGGATTGGCAGGTGCCTGCTGCTGGAGCAGTTCTTTCGGGCGAACGACAGGCTCGGTGCGATTCTGATACCGCGGGTTACTCAGTAGAATTTCCTTAGCAAGCGACATGTAGTTGCGGGCGCCGACACAACCGGCATCGTAAAGAAGAACCGGCACTCCGAAACTGGGAGCTTCGGCAACGCGGATGTTGCGCTGCCCAATGGTTCTGAATACTTTCTTGCCGAAGTACCGCTGCACTTCGGCGGCCACCTGTTTGGATAGCCGCAGCCGCTTGTCAAACAGCGTCAGGAACACACCTTCGATCTGCAGCCCGGGATTCAGCTTCCGGCGAACGATGCGTATCGTGTTGAGCAGCTGCCCCAGACCCTCCAGAGCAAAATACTCCGCCTGCACCGGTATTATTACCGAATCGGCCGCCGTCAACGCATTCAGCGTTAGCAGTCCAAGCGACGGCGGACAATCGATTACAACGAATTCGTACCGCTCATGCACGCCTTGAAGCGCCTTTACCAACCTGCGCTCGCGGTTTTCCACGTTGATCATCTCAAATTCAGCCCCGACCAGATTGATATGGCTAGGCAGAAGTTTGAGATGATCGAGCGCGGTGTCCCGGACGCCCTCGGCAAGCGGGACCTGCCCGATGAGCACCTCGTAGGTGGACAAGACGATGTGTCGCGGATCAAGACCCAACCCGGAGGTGCAGTTAGCCTGTGGATCCATGTCAATTACAAGCGTCGGATGGTCCATGACAGCAAGGGAGGCAGCCAGATTGATGGCGGTGGTCGTCTTGCCGACGCCCCCTTTCTGGTTGGCTATAGCGATTACCTTAGCCATGATCGCACCGTGAAAATGCCCGTATACTGCACCATCTGCTAGGCCACGACAGTTCAGTACAGCGAACAAATATACAACATCTGGACTGCGCTCATAGATTTGGGGAAAGGTTGTGGATAAGCTCTGCCGAGAGCTGTCTCATGTATCACGCCTGGGTGCTCGTTATGGCACGACAGTTCTCGCTGACACCTAAAGTTCAGCCCACGGCCGCGCGGTACGGGATCGATTACGCCGGCGCACTCAACCCGCAGCAATTGGCCGCCGCAACCGCGGGCAACGGCCCAATCCTCGTAGTCGCAGGTGCAGGCACAGGAAAGACGCGCACGCTCGTATACCGCGTCGCCTACCTGATAGAGTCTGGTATTCCCCCCGAACACGTCACACTTCTCACGTTTACGCGGCGAGCAGCCAAGGAAATGCTCGCGCGCGCCTCATCGCTTCTCGATGGGCGCTGTCAGGACGTACGCGGGGGTACCTTCCATGCCTTCTGCCTCGAAATCCTTCGCCGACACGTGCAAATGGTCGGCTTCGAGGACAATTTCACCATCTTGGACTCGGCGGACTCCGCAGACGTGATCGACCTAGTACGCTCCCGGCTGATCGCACCGCAAGGAGAGCGTTTTCCGAACAAGAATCAACTGCGGAAGCTGTTTTCCGCTGCTACAAATCGCGGGCAGTCGCTTCATGACATTCTTGCGTCGAGCTATCCGAGATTCGTCCACCTGGAAGAAAAGCTATTGTCGCTTCGAACGGCTTATGAAGCGTACAAGGCACAGTGTGGCCTGATGGACTACGACGATCTGCTCACGCATACGATCCGGCTTTTCGAAAATCACACGGCAGTCGGTCGCGCTATTGCGTCATCCTGCGAGCATGTTCTCGTAGACGAGTACCAGGACACCAACCGATTGCAGGCCCACCTCGTCGAGCTGTTTTCGTCCGTGCACAACAACGTCACGGCGGTCGGGGACGATGCACAGAGCATTTACCGGTTCCGCGGCGCCGACTACACGAACATCTTCACGTTCAAAGACCGCTTTCCCGGCACGCGTCTCCTCAAGCTGGAGCACAACTACCGGTCGACACAGCCGATCTTGGATCTCGCCAACAACCTTCTCGAGAGATCCCACACCAAGTTCGACAAGCGGCTCTTTACGCGTGACAAGCTCGATGGCGAGATTCCCGCACTGGTACTTCTGCGTGACCGCAGGGCCGAGGCACAGTTTGTCGCTCAAGAAGTCCTCAGGCTACACGAGGAAGGCATTGATCTGAGCCGCATGGCTGTCTTCTTCCGCATGAGCAGAAGCTCCTTTGAACTCGAGCTGGAACTCCGCCGACTCAACGTCCCCTTTGAGAAACGCGGCGGGACACAGCTCGCCGAAGCGGCCCACATTAAGGACGTGATTGCCCATTTGCGCGTTGTCGAAAACCCGCAAGACGCCGCCTCGTGGTACCGCATTCTGCCTTTGATTCAAGGTATCGGGAAGCGAACGGCTACCGATCTTGCCGACCGCTTCGCCTCGGGAGATCCCAGTACCCTCGATACGGTCGCCAAACGGTACTACGCCAAGCTATCGCCGCTTTTCGCGGCTCTCAAAGAGGCCGCGAAACTCGACCAGCCAATTGAAAGGCAGTTGGAAATCCTGACCGGCTACTACGAGCCGCTCGGCAAACGCAAGTACGCCGATGACTGGCCGCAGCGAGAAAAGGACGTGGAGCACTTCGTGACGCTGTCCTCCACGTACCAAGACCGACGTGCCTTCCTCTCGGCCCTCGCACTGGGTCCCATCGACGACGTATCCCGCTCCGGCAATGCTCTCGAAGACGACGAAGCTCCGCTCGTCCTGTCAACCATCCACTCCGCAAAGGGCTTGGAATTCCGCTCAGTATTCGTTATTCGCGCGCTGGACGGAATACTCCCCATGTCGTACGCCTTTCAAGACACCGAAGCGCTCGACGAAGAGCTTCGCCTTCTCTACGTCGCGATCACACGGGCCGAGGAAGACGTCATTGTCTCCTACCCGCTTACAACACGTAGCCGCCGCGCAGGAGGAAGTCTTACGCTACCGAGTCGATTCCTGGTCGACGTGTCCGAAAAGCTGCTGTCCCGCCATACAGTGGGTTTCAGCCAATTGCCCCCACACGCCGCCACAACCGAGCTGCCGAGCACCGATCAGAAAAGCGCGTAGATGAACGGTGCGAGCGCCGAGCCCTGCGTGAAGACGATCAAGAGCGACAGAAGCAGAAGCACGACGACTATGGGCGTGAGCCAGTACTTCTTGCGCATCCGGAGGAAGCGCCAAAATTCCAAAGCGATGTGCAGCTTGGCCATACGTATGGGCGATCGAAGATGCGGATGCCTGTAAATCAATGAAAAAATGCGCGGGCTGTTTCGCGGATACAGCACGCGTGCAACTCCGAAGCCAACGAGCCGTACCTTCTGCATGCCCTCGAGCAACATGAGATTGATTCCGTGACGCTCTTTTTCATCGAAGTATGGGAAGGCTTCCTCATTGCCTTGCGCTCGCTTCGTGCGCACAAACTGCGTAGTTCTCTCACCACGGTGGGCATCGTTATCGGCATCGTGACGGTGACGGCTATGTTCACCGTCATCAATGGTCTCGAGCGCGGAATCGACACGTCGCTCAGAATGCTAGGCACCAATGTGCTCTATGTCGAACGAACTCCTTGGTTCTTTGGCCCGCAGGAATGGGCCAAGTTCAGAAACCGCCCTCGGATCAAAGAGAGTTACGTGGACGCGATTCGCAGCCATGCCCGTTACGTCACCGTAGTAGCACCGTCGGTAAATACGCAACGTCCAGTCAAATACCGCGACCGTGCCATGTACGGCGTATACGTCCAGGGATCGACACCTGACATCACGCGCATCAGCGATGCCGATCTGACAGAAGGACGCTGGTACACCGAATTCGAAAATGCGTCCGGCGTGCAGGTCTGTGTGATAGGAGCAGACGTGGTAGAACACCTCTTTCCGAACGAGCGCGCCCTCGGCAAGCGCATCCGCGTCTCCGGAAAGCGCTGCGAAGTGATCGGCGTATTGGAGCGGCAGGGCAAATTCATGGGCCTGTTTTCGTTCGACGAACAGATCCAGATGCCCATCAGATCCTTCGAGCGACTCTTCGGTAGCCGCTGGAACGTGTCCATCAACGTAAAGGCCGCATCGGCCGAGGTTCTAGACGACGCCGAAGACGAACTGACAGGTATCATGCGGGCGGTTCGCGGTTTGGATCCGATGGAGGAAGCCGATTTTTCGATCAACCGACAGCAATCCTTCCGAGAAGCCATCTCGGATATCAAGAATACCACCTACGGCATCGGCCTTTTCCTGACGGCGCTTGCCCTCGTCGTCGGCGGAATTGGTGTGATGAACATTATGTTCGTCGCCGTCAAGGAGCGTACGCGTGAAATCGGTGTCCGCAAGGCTGTCGGTGCCAGCCGCCGCGCGATTCTGGTGCAGTTCCTACTCGAGGCAATTCTCGTGTGCGTCGCGGCCGGACTCATCGGCGTCGGTCTGTCCGCCGTCGTAGCTGCAGTCATCAACAGTTTCTTTACCGCGTACCTGTCGGCGGGCACGGTCGTGCTGGCCTTCGGGATCTGCGTGGGGATAGGCATCATTTTCGGTCTCGTGCCTGCGTGGAACGCGGCGCGGTCACACCCAATTGACGCACTCCGGTACGAGTAGGCAGCAATGATCAACCTCGAATTCTTACGGCTGTCGTGGGAGACGATACGTAACCACAAGATTCGTTCTGCGCTGACGCTCTTAGGCATAGTGATCGGCGTTTTTGCAATCATTGTGGCGGTGACCGCGGTTAAGGTCATCGAATCGGAGATGGTGGAGACGATTGAGTCGTTCGGCTCGACAACATTTTACGTCGAGAGCAAGTGGGAAGCGGCGGTAGTGGGGACGGAAAGGCGTGCGCGTACAGCACTGACGTACGAGCAGATGATACGTCTGGCCGATCGCGCCGAGCTTCCCGTCGCGATCAGTCCGAACATGTCTATGGGCCGAGTGGAGGCGCGATACGCGGACCGTAAATTGGACGCGCAAGTGCGGTATGTCGGCTCAAACGAATATTGGGCCCTCAACAACGGCTTTGAACTTGCCGAAGGGCGCTTTCTGGGCGACTATGACGTCCGGGCGGCCCGTCCGGTCGCGGTCATCGGGGAGGAGCTTAACGACAAACTGTTTCCCAACGAAACAGCACTCGGCAAGGACATCATCGTCGCTGGCGCGCGGTTCAATGTTATCGGCGTGTTCGATGAAAAGGGCGATGCGTTCGGAAACAATCTCGACAATATCGCTGTCGTGCCCATCACACGCATGATAGCGCTGTACAGTGCGGCGAACCGGGACATCGAGATCGTCGTACGCGCAGCAGACCTGCGGGCCCTCGATGCTACCATGGATGAGGTGACCGGCCTCCTCCGCGTCATACGCCGCGTTCGTCCAGGAGAGCCGGACAATTTCGAAATCGAAAGTAACCAGAGCTTTGTGGAGGAAGTGACGCAGTTCACCGACATTATTGCCAATGCGGGAGCCGGCATCGGACTGATAACGCTCCTTGCCGCCGGCGTGGGCATCATGAATATCATGTTGGTGTCAGTCACCGAGCGTACACGAGAAATTGGCGTCCGCAAGTCCGTGGGAGCCACGCGGCGAAACATCGCGTCGCAATTTCTCTACGAAGCGATCTTCCTGTGCCAGATCGGTGGCGCCGTGGGCATTCTTACCGGTGTACTGGCCGGAAATATCATCGGGCTGTTCGTGGATACGTCTGTCGTCTTCCCATGGATGTGGGCTTTGTTGGCCGTTCTGGGCGTTACTGCCATTGCGCTTATCTTCGGCGTCTATCCCGCCTTCAAGGCTGCCGGACTTGATCCAATAGACGCCCTTCGCTACGAGTAGTGCCGTCTATGGGCGAGCATTCGGCGAAGCGCACCGCGGGAGAGGCCGCAGCCCGGCTTGTCGAAGGCGGGCAATATCTGGGCCTCGGTACCGGATCCACGACGGCCTTTACCATCTGCGCCATCGGACATCGTATCCGTCAGGAAGGGCTGCACGTCTCTGGCGTTCCAACCTCGGCCGCCGCCGCGCGACTGGCGCGGGAATGCGGCGTGCCACTCGTCACACTAGACGAGGTTGAAACTCTCGACATCGCCTTTGACGGTGCCGACGAGGTGAGCCCCACACTCGATCTCATCAAGGGTCGTGGTGCGGCCCACACGCGAGAGAAAATCGTCGCGTCGCTGGCTCGACGCTTCGTCGTTCTCGTTGACGAATCCAAGATGGTCCAGGTCCTAGGGACCCGCTCACCGGTGCCTGTCGAAGTGCTGCCAATGGCCACGGCGCCGGTCATGCGGGCATTAGAGACTCTCGGTGCCAATCCCGAGCTCCGCATGGGCGTGCACAAGGACGGCCCAGTCGTATCAGACCAAGGCTTCTGGATCGTGGATGCGTACTTCGACGGGATTCGCGATCCCGCCGCGATGGATCGGCAGCTGCAGCAGATTCCCGGCGTCCTCGATCACGGCCTGTTCGTCGGCCTGACCACGAGTGTACTGATAGGGCTGCCCTCGGGCAAGGTGCGCCGGCTTACCGCAACTTGAAGGTGATCGGCAGCGACATCCTCACCTTAACGGCCTTTCCTCGCTGTTTGCCGGGCGTGAACTTGGTCTCCCTGATCACGCGGATGGCTTCCTGATCGAGCCCGGCGCCGACACTTCGGGTAACCGTAATATTTGTTGTGTTCCCCTGTTCGTCGACTACGAACTGGACGAACACCTTGCCTTCCACGCCGGCCTTACGGGCCATTTCGGGATACTTGACACGAGACTGCAGCTTGGCCAATCCGCCGATCAGCTCCGGCATCTGCTCCACGATGAGGAAAAACTCCGGCTCAACTTCTTCTTCCTCCTCTTCTTCCGGCGGAGGCGGAGGCAAACTCGCGATTGGCCCGTCGATGTCGAGCGACGCATCCAAGTCTAGGTCCTCGTCTTCCAGTATTTCGTCGTTAGGTACTTCAATGGGCACGGGAGGACGAGGCGGTGGAGGCGGTTTCTGGATCTGCTTCGTCTGGAGGATCTCCTCCATCTGGACAACTTCCTGATCGATCGTCTCGATGTCCATCGCTTCGCCTGCATCTAGATTCACGCGGAACGCCAAGATGAGGATCAGAAGTGACAGGACCATTCCGACCTGGACGACGAGGCTGTACGTCCGGCGAAGGTCAACTTTTGGATTCTTTCGGATGGACATTGATCTACCGTTTAGACGGTTATGGAAGGGCCTTCAAGGTACGGCATTTCCCTCAAAAGCGACAGCATGCTCGGGTTGACGTGGGAAAATGTGCTCCGGTTCCTTAAATGACGCACTACGCGGCGATTGGTTGCGCCTTGGTCCGTCATTGAAAGCGCTCGGCAATGGCGTGTGGCAATTCCGCGAGCATGTCCGTCGCCACCATCGACGACGGCGCTCGCCGCTTGGCCCATCGGTCGGCGGCAGCTCCTCCCAGGTGCACCGCGCAGACAGCGGCCCATTTGGGAGACAGGCCCTGCGCAAGAAGACCCACGCAGAGCCCAGCAAGTATGTCGCCCGTCCCAGCGGTGGCGAGAGCCCGGCCACCAGTAGCGCAGATACACACCGTGCCGGCTGGCCAAGCGACGAGCGTCGGCATGCCCTTGAGCACCAGGACACAGTTCCACCCCTGTGCCGCACGGCGTGCCACACGGACACGATCGGTCATGTCCATATCGACGAGACGGCGGAATTCCCCCTCGTGCGGCGTGAGGATCCACCGCCCCTGGGCGTGCCGGGCAATGTAACCGGGAACGGTACCTACTGCATCGAGCCCGTCCGCATCCACAACCGTCGGCACGGGCGTGCGCTCAAGAAGTTTCAGAATAAAGTGTCGGGTTCCATTTTCCCGTCCAAGGCCCGGCCCGACAAGTAACGCGTCGCACTTAGTCACGTGTGGCTCGAGCACTACGCCTCCACCTTCCGGATCGAGACCGCCTCCCGCCACCATGGGCAGGCCGACCGTGACGGTTTCGATCATTTTCGCCGCCACGATGGGCTGTGCTTCGTAGCTGGTGGCACACGTGACGTAGCCTGCTCCGACACGTGCTGCCGCCAGAGAGGCCATGACGGGCGCGCCAACATAGTGGCGGCTTCCTCCGACAACGAGCGCCGTGCCCGCCGAATATTTGTGTGCTGTGCGCGGCCGCACTGGGAGTTGTGCCTTGACGGCAACGTCATCGGTCAGATAAACCGCCGAGTGTTTCTGCTGGACATCATCAAGGATCCAGCCCGGCACACCAATATCGACCACTTCTGTGCGGCCAGTATGATCCGGTCCGCATCCAATGAGAAGGCCCTGCTTGAGTGCTCCCATCGTGACCGTCAGCTGCGCCTTGACCGCCGCTCCGAGTACAACACCGGTGTCGGCATGGAGCCCAGTCGGCACATCCAGCGCCACGACTGGCCGCACCATCTCGTTAAGGAACTGCACGAGACCAAGTATTGGCTCACGCAGAGACTTTGAAAGTCCCGTTCCAAGGAGTGCGTCCACGTACAGGTCCGCCCCCCGCATGCGATCGTCCACAGCAGCACACCGGGCGAGCTCCAGACGGCCCGAGTCTTCGGCACGTCCGATTCGCTTAAGCAGCTTCCAGTTGTGTGCGGCGTCGGCGGTCATGTTCGCTGGCTCTGCGAGCGCGTAAACACTTACTCGTGCACCACGCTCGTAGAGCAGGCGGGCTACCACGAGCCCGTCGCCGCCGTTGTTGCCTTTGCCGCAGAGGAATACGATTTCCTTGTCACGCGCGGGACCGAATTTGCGCTCGATAGCGTCTGCTGCACCCCTGCCTGCCGTCTCCATCAACGTGAAGCTGGGAATCCCGAAACGCTCGATGGTCGCCGCGTCCGCCGCACGTTGGGCAGCCGACGTGAGTACGGGTTGCATTCTCGTCTGCAGGTTGGCCACTGGTCACCGCATAAAAATGTAGAGTGTATCAGCCAGCGCCGTATCCCACCGAGGTCGTGCCGTCAAAGGGTCACTTGACCAAGCCAGAGGCTCGGCCGCTTCGTAGGGAAAAATCTTCCCACCGTCCCAGCGCCCGTTTCCATTTAAGTCGCCCACGGCACGAAACGAAAAGGGGGCCTCCGGAATTCCCGTAAACATAAACGCACCCGTAGAATCTGCCGGTAATGCGGCAAGCAACCCGGTGCCGTACAGCTCCACCATTACGGTCATCGTGGAATCTGCGCTGTGCGCTATTCCACTCAAACTGCCCAGATCTCGGTCTTCCAGAATCCGGTAGCGCTGCGTTCGTGCGGAATCTGGTGCGTGCACGATGACGTCGAAAAGACTTGAGGACTCATTTTCAAGGTCTACTGTGTACGTCGTACCGTCAATCGTCGCTATAGTCATGTCAAAGGGCTGCCCCGACGTATCGCTCGCGACAATCAAGCGATGTTTAAGTGAATCCTGCAGGGGCTGATTGAACACGACCGCAGCGTGGGCGGAGGGTGCCAGCGGTATGGCTTCCGTGCCCTGCCGTGGAAGAAACCGAAGGAAGCGCAGCGCCGTCGTGTCGGTACTTAGCGATGACGTGAATCGGATCTGCCTTCGTAGAACCCGATTGCCGCTCGAATCGGCGAGTGCTGCGTCAGGTCGCAAAGTCCATACTCCGGGGCCGAGCGATTCCGTACGCAAGAAGATATCGCGAGCGTTGCCATATGGCCTGTAGATGGACAGAATCTGCGCAGCACGTCCGGTCGTCGAATCCTCAAGACTCCAGGCTGTCGGGTCTCGACCGGTCACGACGATGCTCTCGCTGAATCGCACCTGCAGGCGGGTTGAGGACCACGCGCGGACGCGTTCGACGGCTGGCCGTGTCGTATCGCTGTGCGTGACGATCCATGGTCGCGCGGCGTCTTCCGCATTTTGCGTCGCCTGAAGCACCGGCTGTGGTGGGACTGCAAACCGTTCGTTGGCGTCCGGATGCCGGTTGCGATTCCGATCATTGAGCGCGAGGACGAAGTACGCCTCCTCTCGCACGTTCTGTAGCACGAAGCGTCCCTCTTCGTCCGTCTGCGTCCGGTAGTCCGGCCAGGAAGGCAGTGAGTCCGGCGCCGTGGAATCCGGCAACGACCAAGCCAAGACGTCGAAACCAGCCGCCGGCTTGCCCTTCAGGGGCTCTACAAGGCGTCCTCCTAGGCGGCCTCGGTCAATAACGGGTCCCGTTGCAAACGCCAGTGTAATCGGGCTACGTAGCGCAACGCCGCGAGAATCGCGCAGGTCGTTGCCCATCGTTACGACGTACGTGGTGTTTTCCATAAGCGGCTCAGGAAAAATCACGTCCACGCGGCGCTTGCGCCACCTGAAGCGTATGCGGCCTTGCAGCTCGGGCGTGATTGAGAATGCGCGCTGAGCGCTGGCCTCGTTGACATATTCGGAAAACACGAGCCGAACCCTGTCCCCCGAGAATTCGGTGGTTTCGTGGCTGGGCTCCGACGATTCGAGAGCCGGAGGCGTTTTGTCCGCGGGCCCGCCGGTCGGCAATCGCGGATCCGCGCACCCGGCCAGGCACACGAGAAGCACCGCGGCATGGCAAGGGATCGGCTGGCTTCGCAGTCGAGAGGGGCGCATCGGTTCAGCCACCGTCGTCGAACCGGTCGCTGCGAAGATTGAAGAAGAGAAAGACCGTAACGGCGCTTACTGCCGCCAGTGCAGCAGGCTCCACGTACCTTCTCACCCATCCGGCACGAGGCAGTCGTCCCTGCGTTTCCGAGAACGCCTCTGCTTCTAGGCTCGCACGCCCACGCTTGGGGATCAGGTCCTCGTACGACTTCCGGCAACGGCCGTCGTCAAGAAGCAGCCCCGAAGGCGCAGCAAATGTGTGGCTCACGGCCAGCGTAATGGTACGACCAAGCGTTTTGCGGGACGCACGCGCGTACTCGACTGCAGCTTCTTCAACACCGAACGACAGTGTTGGAATTCTCTGCGCGGCAAACGAGGAATCCGCCAAGTACACGCTGCGCCCTTCAGCGCGCCATGTGTCCGAAAGGGCAGTGCGGAGGTACGGCATGACGGCGGGCGCGTCAATGACCAAGGCACGTGCCGTGTCCGGAACCTCAGCGAGACAGCGGACCACAAGCGTCTGGTACGCCTCCAGATTCGAGGGCGCAGGTTGGGCCAGCGCCCAAGCCGGAAGCGCAGACAGGCACAGACACACAATGCGCATGACCGTTCTCGCAGTTCGGACCACAACGTGCTGCAAACCGCGTCTGCGAGTGCTTGGATCCCGTTTACGCCATGCGGGCGATTTCCCAGACGAGATGTTTCAGCTCGGGAAGAATGAGTTTGGTAAGCGCAAGCCGCACAGCATTGACCGAGCCGGGAGTGGAGAAAACGACTACGTCCTGGTATACGCCCGCCGTCGCTCGCGACAGCATTGCAGCGGCGCCAACCTCTTCGTAGGAAAGCATCCTAAACAGCTCGCCGAATCCTGGAATGGTCTTTTCGAGAAGTGACGTGACGGCCTCGTACGTGTTGTCCCGCCTACTTATACCCGTGCCGCCGCTCAGGAGTATGGCATCTACGCGACCGACCAGGTCGGAGAGAAGCGCTCGAATCTCTGCCGGTTCATCGGGTACGATGCGGTAAAAGACCACTTCGTGCCCTCCCTCGTGGAGGCGGGTTCGTATCAAGCTGCCACTCTTGTCACTGGCCTCCGTCCGCGTGTCGCTGACGGTGATGACAGCACACCGTACCAAGCGATGTGATTCCGCAAGGCTCTTATGCTCGGCGGTACTCATGATTCGCGGGGTTCGCCGAACCACCGGGGCGGATCGTAGCCGTGAGGGGCCCAGGGATGGCAGCGCAACAAACGCCACACAGACAATATGATGCCTTTCAGAGCCCCGTAGCGCTCGAGTGCTTCGACCGCATACGCTGAGCATGACGGCGTATACCTACAAATCGCGCCGATATGCGGCGACACCGAAAGCTGATAGGTTCTCACGATTGCTATGAGCAGTCGCCGGGGAATAGCCGACAGCATAGGGATACAGGAAAACGGGAACCTTTGTCGTCCTACGTTCGGCCCCCGTCTTTGTCCCGCACAGAATATTTTGGCCTGACACATTCCAGCACCTGAATCACTTGCATCAGCACATTCGATGGACTCTTTTTACCTGCGGGATGGCATTCGTTTCGACGCCGCCGGCCTGATCGTGGTCGTCGTGCAGGACCACGCCACGCAGCGGGTTCTTATGGTGGCCTATATGACGGAGGCGACGCTCAAGCAGACGTTGGAAACCCGCCTTATGACGTACTGGAGTCGTTCACGCTCCTCTGTATGGGTCAAGGGTGAGACAAGCGGCAATTACCAAGAAGTTCGCGACGTGTACATTGACTGCGACGGTGACGCACTGCTGTTCAGTGTCGTCCAGCGCGGCAGAGGCGCATGTCATACAGGGCACTTGTCATGCTTCTTTCGTCAGCTCAAGCAGCCGGACTGAGGGTCGTGCAATAGCCACTGATCCGATGCTGCATTGTTTTCTGTGCACTTCCCAAAGGCGTGAAACCGTGATGACGCCCAGCAGGCAAGCACCCAGACGTCTGACCTGACTACTTCGCAAGTAAGGACTGGCAGCGAGCAGGCACTTTGCAACTCCGAGAATATGCTGCCTGCTGCACCTCGTAGCTCTGCCGTACGTAGGAGTTCCGCTTGAACTAGTGGTCATTCCCGTGTCCGAACCTCAAGGCCATCCTTCCTTCTGGGCTGAAGTCCGCAGCGTACTACGCGGTGGTACGCGGGACTACACCAGCGGCAGCATGGCAAGGGCCATCGTGCTGCTTGCCGTGCCGATGGTACTGGAGATGCTTATGCAGTCGGTCTTCGAACTCGTCGATGCCTACTTCGTCGGGCGACTCGGAGCCAACGCCTTAAGCGCCGTTGGGGCGGGTGCAGCGCTCATCATCCTAGTGCTCGCCATCGGCTTCGGCCTAGGCATGGGTGTCACTGCCATGATCGCGCGGCGGATCGGTGAAAAAGACGTCCATGGCGCCGGCGTCGTCGCACTACAGGCAATCGTCGTCTGCCTGGCCATTTCGATTCCGATTAGCCTGGCGGGCATCTTCTTCGCCCCTGAAATGCTCCGGCTCATAGCAACACCTGAACCGATCATCGAAATCGGCGCTACGTACTGCGCAGTGCTTTTCGGGACGAATGGGGTCATCCTGTTCCTTTTTCTCATCAACGCCATGTTTCGCGGAGCGGGCGATGCCATGCTTGCTCTCAAGGCGCTTTGTCTCGCAAACGCGCTCAACATCGTGCTTGACCCACTGCTTATTCTCGGGTTGGGCCCGTTTCCGGAGATGGGCGTAACGGGTGCAGCCGTTGCCACGTCAATCGGACGCGGAATCGGCGTGGCATACCAGATTTGGCTCTTATTCGGTGGCAGGAGTCGCATCCCCGTCTCGCTGCGCGGAAGCCGCATCGTATGGGATGTGATGAAGCGATTGGTACGGATCTCGGCTCCGGCGGTATTCCAGTCGCTGATCGGCACGGCCAGTTTCTTGGCGCTCTTCGCCTTCGTCAACACCTTCGGAGAATCCGCTGCGGCTGGCTACACGGTCGCTGTACGCATCATCGTATTTGCCCTTCTTCCCGCGTGGGGAATGGGCAATGCCGCCGCAACACTCGTCGGACAGAACCTCGGGGCGGGCAACCCCGACCGTGCCGCACGGAGCGTGTGGATCACGAGTTTCGTGAACATGGCTTTTCTGACTGTGGTCGCGGTCATAATGTATGCGTTTGCGGGGCCGCTCATGGCAATTTTTACGAATGATCCAGAGGTCGTTGCCGTCGGACGCGACTGCCTGCGCATCGTGAGCTATACGTACGCACTGTTCGCCTTCGGCATGGTGACGACGCAGGCATTCAACGGCGCGGGAGATACAGCAACGCCGACGTGGATTAATTTCATATGCTCGTGGCTCCTTCAGCTTCCGATAGCCTGGCTGTTGGCTTTCGAGCTTGAGTGGGGCGTTTCCGGCGTCTTCGCCGCCATCGCGCTGGCGCAGGGTATCCTGGCACTAATGGGTGTTTGGCTCTTTAGAAGGGGACGCTGGAAGACCATACGTATCTGACGGAGCAAAAAGATTTATGAATCTTTCATTTATTTGTGAACAAAGAACTTAGGGGCGTCGTCAACTGGATTTTGCCGTTTGATTCCCGCCGAATGCGGGATCAGCCGCGCACTCGGCGGCGGCTGTTGAGACCTTCCAGAGCGTCCCTCGTCGAGCCTCTGGGAGCACTTGAGCACCGCGATGAGGAACGTAAGGTCCCCTGTCCGGTCGCCCTGGTTCCATCAGTCCTTTGCAGGAAGGTTGTCGAGCTGGTCGGAGCGTCGGCGCGAGCGATCATGGGCCGACTGACCCGACGCGGCTTCCCCATTCTCGATTTCGCCGCTATGCTTTGGAGGCAGTTCCCGACGCGGCGGAGCGTGGCGTGGGAGGATGCGTCCGGGAGCCATCGGTAACGATAGCTCCGACAGAATGTGATGTCTATATTGATCGACGGAACAT
>JAAXGO010000097.1 GCA_012267425.1 Rhodothermales bacterium | reverse complement strand
TCAGCTCACCAGCTGTCGAACTTCGGCCTAGGCACCGGACGTTCCGGATCCGGCAAGTCCATCTGATCTTCACCTTCCAGCGGACCTGTTCCTCATTAGCTAAGCCGCCGAGGCCGCTACCCTGTAGTTGATCGGACACTTACGCACGCCCGCGAGGTCGCAAAAGACGCTCCAACCGCCAAAAATTTCTTGCTGACCGGCCACTCCGCTCCTCAGATCCGATTCCAGTACCGTACGGTCGTCAAAATCCGCTCAAAAATTCCGACTTTCCTGGCTGCTACTAAGTACTATTTGTATGGACTCGGCAGAGCTACCCGCACCCGGCCAAATTGGGCGTGTGCCTCTCTACTGCTGCTCCCGTGAAGAAAAGACGGCTTCAATTTCGGTAAGGTGCAGGCCGAACGTCGCCGTTGCCACCGAATCCAAGTCGCCCTCCGGCCCCTGCAGGTGAAACGTCCGGTGCACGTGCGTTAGCGATTCGCCAGGGCTCAGAGCCGCGGCGGGTGACGAGGTCTCAAGTTCGTAGAATGGCCCCAAGGGTTTTACACCTGGCGCGGGCGGCCCGTCGTTGTAACTGTTGATCACGTCACCGGCATACGGCTCGCTCTGGATTTCCCACATTGAGTTTACGTAGTCAGCAGCACCTTGCGGCATCGAGTACTGTACAAGCGTCAGCGCCTTGCCTGCCGAATCGTAACTCCCGAATGTGGGCTGGCTGCGCGCCTTGGAGAGTCCCAGCTTCGCCCGGTACTCGCCGTCTCCTTTAAAAAAAATTGCCCGATCGGTAACCATGAGCCGGTCCGGCGGCACGGTGCCAAAATAGGCGTCGTTCACGATCTGGCCTAACTCTTCTTCGCTGCCCTGCACGTACGGAATGACGATCGTCGTTGTCGGCGACGGATTGTACATGGAGAGAATCCAGATCGAGAGCAACCCACCTTCGTGCGTCCACGCCGAGTCCCCAGTGTTCGTGATCGTGTTAACAGACTCAAATGCGACCATGTCGACATCGGGCACCAGCCCGAGATGCCCGTCCGCCACCTCCGGACGCAAGAGGCGCACTTCGCGGTCGATACGCAGCCTGAATTCGGTACCCGTCCAGTTCGTCAGTTCCATGGCGTGCGTCATGGCCACCCGATCCGCGTCGCGTTCGGTCACCTCCCACGGGTCCCAGTCTATCCCGGACGGGACATACCAGTGGTCCAGATCAAATGGATCCCCCGCAGCGAAAAAAATCGAGTACTGTCCGCCTTCCGGCCCGAGCCAAAATCGATCCTCGCCGCCGAATACATTGATATGCTCCTGACGCTCCCCCGAAGCGATGGCTTCTCGGTTGATCCATCCGAAGCTCATTCCGTCCGGCCCGGATGCCGAGCTCGTCAGTACGCGTCCCTGCATCGACGGGCTCACCGCGACAAGGGCCTGCCCGTCGTCGCTTGACAGCACCACGACATCATCAAACTGCTCGAGAAACGCCAGATCATCGCCGAACGTCGTCGCCATTTCCATGCGTACTGCCTCCTCCGATGGCATACAGGCCGCCACCAGAAGCGGTAACAGGCCGAAAACCCCAGCTCTCATGGTTTCCCTCCGTTTGCTGGACAGACATCCTGAGCGAATTTCGACTCGCTGCAACTTGTTTACAAGGAAAAACCTCATACCCCACTGATAATATACGTGTGCCAAAGAGTCCTTTCCCCTGTCGCAGGCTCCGAATGCGCATACATTGATGCCCAGCCTAAATCCGATTGCCGCGGCGGCGGAACCGTGTCAGAAAAATCGGCGGCAAGGACCAGTCAGCCCGCCGTGCTGACTTTGGTCCACCGTGTTCCGCATCTTGGCGCTCTCCGTGGTGTTGCATGCTGACAGGAGAATCACAGACTCTAAGGAGAACGCACCTTGCCGAAGGATGTTACAAAAGCTGCCTAACCGCGACCGACAACCACAAACGCACGGAAATAATGCGCAAGATACCACTCATACTACTCGTCGTACTCGTCGTAGGCTTGTCTTGGAATTGGGGATTTCCTCCGCCCGCAGAAATGACACATGAAGAGCCGCCCCGGCTCCCCAACGAGTACGAGTGGTTGAAAAGGACGTATCCGTATTTTCAAGCGGACCCAGGCGCGTACCACCAAGCTTACCTTCAGGCACGGGAGCTTCGCCGTGCCGCTAAGACCAATCCATTCGGAGAATGGGAGCCAGTCGGACCAACGAATATCCCCGGGCGCATTTCGGACGTGGAATTTGATCCAATCCGCCCAGACACGGTCTATGCAGCATCTGCCACTGGCGGCGTATTCAAGTCAATTGATAAGGGACGTACGTGGGTTCCGATCTTCGACGACCAGCCTGTCATCACGATCGGCGACATCGGCATTGATCCCACGGATTCAGACATCATCTACGTCGGCACCGGCGAGCCCAATGGAGGGCACAACAACTTCGCAGGCTCCGGTCTCTGGAAGTCAACCGATGGTGGCGAGACGTGGGCCTATTCCGGCCTTGACAGCACGGTGAGTATCGGGCGCATTCTTGTTGACCCTGACGATCCCGAGCGGGTATACGTGGCAGCACTTGGATCGTATTTCGGCACGCACCCGGAACGGGGTGTCTATCGAAGCCTCGATGGCGGTGAGACCTGGGAGAAGTCCCTGTTCGTCAACGACTCGACCGGCGTTGTCGACCTCGTGATGAGGCCCGACGACTCCAACGTCCTATTTGCCGCCGCTTGGATGAGGATTCGGCGCGTTTCCGGTGCCAATATCAGTGGCGATGACAGCGGTATCTACAAATCCACTGACGGCGGCGACAGCTGGACTCTTCTTGGATCGGACAACGGACTACCAACCAGCGACAACGGGCGGATCGGACTCACTATCAGCCGATCTAACCCGGATATCATGTACGCTCTCTTCAACAATGCAAGCACCCACAAGGGCATATATAGTAGCGCAGACGGCGGAGAATCGTGGAACAAACTTCCAGCGTTTAGCCTGTCCACGGGAGGTTTCACGTGGTACTTTGGTCAGATTCGAGTCGCACCCGACGATCCGAACCGCGTATACGTGATGGATGTTCGACTCAATTCGTCGCAGAGCGGGGGATGGTCTTTCACCAGTCAAACGGGTACGCACGTCGATCACCACGCCCTCGCATTCCACCCCGACGACCCCACCTACGTCATTAATGGTAACGACGGAGGCCTTGCGATCTCCCAAGACCGGGGGGCTTCCTGGAGCAGAGTCCTTGACTTTCCCAACACTCAGTTCTACGAAATCGGCCTCGATGCTTCACATCCCGACCGCTTCTACGGCGGCACGCAGGACAACGGCACCTTGCGCGGCGACTCCCCAGATTCGTGGCGAAGAATCCTCGGGGGCGATGGCTTCTACGTTAACGTCGAACCGGAGAACCCGAACGTTGTGTATGCCGAGTCTCAGTGGGGCAATTTGCAAAAAATTGTAAACGGCGCTATCTCAACCGTGCTCAGCGGTATAAACTCAAACGAACGTACTAATTGGTCAACGCCGGTAGTCATGGATCCGACTGACAGCCAGACTCTTTATTACGGCACCACAAGACTATACAGAACCACCAACGGGGCCGCGTGGTGGAATGCCGTTAGTCCGATTCTTGTCGGCGATCATGGCTATTCGCTCATCGGCACCCTATCAACCATCGCGGCGGCGCCCTCCGACACCAACGTCATTTACGTCGGAACCGATGACGGCTTCGTGTGGGTAAGCAGCGACTACGCCGACACCTGGACCAAAGTCAGCGACACGCTGCCCATTCGCACCGTAACTCGTGTCGTTGTGGATCCTGACGACGCGCACACGGCATACGTGACGTATTCAGGCCTGAAATTCTACGATCCCGAGCCGCACATTTTTCGTACGTATGACATGGGCGAAAACTGGGAGGATATTTCCGGCAATTTGCCGGATGCACCGGTTAATGCTTTTGCCGTCGATCCCGTAGATACCGATGTCCTGTTCGCCGGCACTGATATCGGTGCCTTCGTGAGCATGGAGGGAGACGGCAACTGGGAGGCACTTGGCGAAGGGATGCCTGCGGTGTCCGTCTATGACATGAAAATCTTCTACGACGACGACAATCACTTCCTCTTGGCGGGAACACACGGACGATCCATGTACACGATAGATCTGTCGTCAATCAATCCTCCTACCGCCATCGAGACGGAAAATCCGGTGATCGCCTCGATCGCGCTCGATGCACCGTATCCGAACCCGTTTAGCAACGAGGTACAGCTGAGCTGGAACGCGCCGCCAGACGCAACTGTCCGACTGGAATTGTTCGACACACTTGGCCGTCGCGTGACGACACTCGTTGACGGACGAATCGGACAGCAGACCGCATCGTGGCAGCCTACTGGTGCTGCAGCCGGCGTATATTTCGCGCGCCTTACCGTTTCTACTTGGCGGGGAGACGTCGTGCATACGGCAAAACTCATTCACCGTCGCTAGCGCTTCACCAATCGCACCAGAAAAGGGAGTCTCAACAGCGTATTGCGATCACTTTGTCGCAAGCACATTCGGGGATTCTCCGACTCGCAACGTCGTCCCCACCATCTCGAAAAGACGGCATCCAGAAGAACTTCGGCATCCTTGAGTGGTGAGAAACGCAGCAGAGCCCGCCCTGGCTAGCGTTTCGAAAATTCGGCCCACCGAACCGCGTAGCCCGGCCGCATCTATGCGAAGGAAGAAAAAAGACGTCCTCGCAGCGCTTTTGGGTGACGAGCCCGTCCAAATGTCAGAAACGGTTCGTTTTGAGATTGAAATCGGAACGGGCATAAAACGCGCGCACCTGTACACAACCCGGTCCCTCCTTTTGCTGTACCGGTCTGCTCCTATGGGGGTTCAGGTCACGTTGGTTTGGTACAAGGACGTCGAGCGCGTGGTGTCGGGGATGAAAAAGGGCAACCCCTATGTCCAGCTTCTCGGCGAAGCGTCGCGCCTTCTCATCGTATTTTCTTCGAAGAGCATTCGGGACAGCTACAAGCGTAAATGCCTCACATACATCGAGGCATAGCGAAGACATCCGTCGGATCCAGGATCGGGCCTGCCACGTCCAGCGCAATTGCCGAGGCGCTCTTCGGACTTGCGCCGCTTGCCGATTGCCAAAGCTCTGGAAGAAATCCTTTTGAACTACTCAATCTAAACCTCGCACACTGTCACTGCGCAGAGGATTGTATCCACGAACGTATAGACAGAAGGGGTAATTCGCTGCCACTCGACGAACCATGAGCGAGTCGTGCAGTACATGACTACGACATTCTGCCACCGCCACGAATCTCTCTCATGGCATCCGATTCGCAGTATGCCCACAGTGACGTCCTCGTATCGACAGAGTGGGTCGCAAAGCACCTTCACAACACCGAGAGCCTGCGTCTCGTCGAATCCAACGAGGACGTACTGCTCTATCATACTGGGCACATTCCGAACGCCGTGCGAATCGACTGGGTCAACGATCTCAACGATCAGCTCGTCCGCGACTACATCGGACACGAAAGATTTGCGATACTCTGTGCGGAACACGGTATTTCGAATGACACAACGGTCGTTTTCTACGGTGATAAGAGTAACTGGTGGGCGTGCTACGCCTTCTGGGTATTCAAGCTTTACGGCCACGACAAGTGCCTGATCATCGATGGTGGGCGCAGCAAATGGATTGCCGAAGGGCGTGCTGTGACCACGAACGTGCCATCGTTTCCTCCCGCGACGTATTCAGCGCAGCCGCAGGACCGGTCAATCCGGGCATTTCGCGACGAAGTGCTGACACATCAGCACAAGGGCGGTGCGCTCGTGGACGTTCGGTCACCAGCGGAATTCACGGGCACGCTCCTGCACATGCCTGCCTATCCGCAGGAAGGTGCCCTCCGCGGTGGGCACATCCCGGGAGCACACAACATTCCCTGGAGCCGTGCAGCCAATCCCGACGACACGTTCAAGAGCCGGAAGGATCTCGAAGACATATATATCAAAGAGCAGGCGCTCGACCCGACTAAAGACACCGTTGCGTATTGCAGGATAGGTGAGCGGAGCAGTCACTCGTGGTTTGTGCTTACCTATCTGCTGGGTTTTGAAAGCGTCCGGAACTACGACGGCTCATGGACCGAGTGGGGTAATATGGTAGGCGTGCCGATCGAGAAGTAGTCCTCTTCGGCAAATGACGAGGCTTGAAGCAATCGCGGAAGAGTTCCGGTCGGTTGACGGTCGGACGCGCTTGGAACTGCTTCTCGAGTGGGCCGAGCGCCTCCCTGCGCTTCCCGCTGCCTATCACGGACTGCGGGATGCCGGAATCGGCATGGTGCATGAATGCCAGTCGCCGGTCTTTCTGGTGGTAGAAGTACACGGTGAGACCGTTGCCATTAAGGCGGACGTTCCCCACGAGGCGCCGACTGCCAGGAGTTTCATGGCCCTTCTCATCGGGGCGTTTGACGGAGCCCCTCCACAGGATGTGATCGCAGCACCTGACGACATTCTGCACCGCCTGGGAATCGTGCACCTTCTCGGCATGCAGCGCACGCGTGGGTTGAGTGCCGTTTACCGCCGCGTCAAGTCGGAAGTCGCACGCCAGATCGAGTGAATTCCGACAGGTATAGCTCTGTGAACAGCTTGCGATCGGCCTCAAAAGCTATTCGCTTGAGCGGGCCTTCTTCCGCCCGACGTGTCGTGCCGTCGCAAAGGACCGAGACGGCGGACACTCTCGTTCGTATGACCTCCGGGTAGAGCATCGCCACCGCCGCCAGCGGATCCCAGGCGAAGAAGATGCCCCGGGCTGCGAATGGACGGATGAGCTGGAGGACACGCCCCGTCATCTGACCCAAGGGCGTAACGACCGCACCCTGGAAGTGGTCAATGAACTGTGGCGTAACCGGTACGTCGTTGGTCGCGTCAAGCGGAATGACGAGTGTTGGCACGTTGGTGCCAAGTACAGTTCGCGTGGACGGAGGATCAACGAAGAAATTCCATTCTGCCGTATTCGTCGGGGAAACGAATGAGTCTGAGTTTTTGACGTTGCCCACCACGTCGAAGGCTCCGCCCATGATGATAACGTCTTCGAGTGCCGCGCCCGATGATTCTCCTCCAATGGCAGCTGCAAGGTTGTCGAGCGCTCCGAGAGCGAGAACACGGATCGTGCCTGCGGCCCGGTCATTGAGGCGCCGAGCGAGAAACTGCGGCGCGGGCTCACGTTCGGGTGCCCGGAATTTGCTTGGCAGGTCCACTCCCGGCAACGTATCGGACAGCATTCGCAATTCGTCGGGGAAGGCCGCGTGTGCCTTATCGTGCCCGACGTAGACAGGAATGTCACGCCCGGCAAGCGCCACCACGCGGGACATATTTATCGCGCCTTCCCACGCGTGTGCGAGGCCGTACGCAATCGTGATTGCTTCAATGATTACGTCATGCCTGGAAAGAAGCCAGGCGAGAGCCATGACGTCGTCAGGGCCCGCATCTGTGTCGACAATGCAGCGTACGCTACCCATGACTACCTCCTGTGATCCAAAGCACCGTCGAACGTCACGTGCCTGATAGTCTTTCCGTTTTCGCTGTGCATACTGCGCGGGGCATGCATAGCGTAAGGAAGACGTGCACGGCGCCTCGCAGAAACTCAGGCCTGATAGGTACCGGCTGTGACGATTCCTCCTTCCCCAGTCCAGTCTGTGTGATAGAATTCGCCGCGCGGACGGTCGACTCGCTCATACATGTGAGCCCCGAAATAATCACGCTGTGCCTGAATCAGATTGGCCGACCCTCGTTTTCGTCGGAGGCCGTCGTAGAAGGCGAGCGCGCTGCCTATCGCCGGCGTCGGAAGCCCCGCTTGGGCCGCATATGCCACCACACGTCGCCACGCTGGCTGCGCCGATTCGATTGCGCGGCGGAAGTACGGTGCAAAAAGCAGGTTTTCTAGATCGGGATCTTCTGTGAACGCGTCTTTAATGCGGCCCAGGAACACGCTGCGAATGATGCAACCTCCCCGCCACATCAGGGCAATACCGCCGTAGTCAAGTCTCCAGCCCCAGTGCCGCGCAGCCTCACGCATGAGCATATATCCCTGGGCATAGGACATGATCTTTGCAGCGTACACGGCATCGCGAAGGTCATCAATGAACGCCGACCCATCACCGTCAAACCTCGCGGCTGGTCCCGAAAGGGCCATTTCGGCGGTTGTACGCTCGCGTTTGAGCGATGACAGAAAGCGGGCGAAGACCGCTTCACCGATTAGCGTCAGTGGAATGCCCGTGTCGAGCGCCGCTATCGCCGTCCATTTGCCTGTCCCCTTCTGGCCTGCCGTGTCCAGGATCCGGTCAATGGCCGCGTGTCCTTCTTCGTCCTGGTAGGAAAGTATGTCGCGGGTGATTCCTATGAGGTAGGAGTCCAGTTTGCCTTCGCTCCACTGGCCGAAGACATCGCTCATTTCGTTATTCGATAGATTGAGCATTTCCTTCATCACGAGGTACGCCTCTGCGATGATTTGCATGTCTCCGTATTCGATGCCGTTGTGGACCATTTTCACAAAATGCCCTGCACCATTTTCGCCGACCCAGTCGCAGCAGGGTACCGATCCGTCCACCTTTGCGGCAATGGCCTGAAAAATGGGCCGGATATACGGCCAGGCCGCCGGTGATCCCCCGGGCATGATTGACGGCCCGTGGCGTGCCCCTTCCTCGCCGCCAGACACGCCAGTACCGACATAAAGAAGGCCGTGGGATTCGACGTAGACCGAACGTCGGACGGTATCGGCAAAATTGGAATTACCTCCGTCAATGATGATGTCACCGGTCTCAAGATAGGGAAGCAGCCCGTCGATGAACGCATCCACGGCACGTCCCGCTTTCACCATGAGCATCACGCAGCGCGGGCGCCTAAGGACACGTACCAGCTCCTCTACCGAATGGGTACCGATGACCTGCGTCCCCCTTGCTTCATTTTCCAGGAAGGCGTCTACTTTCGCCGTTGTGCGATTGAATACGGCCACAGTGTACCCGTGGTCGTTCATGTTGAGCACGAGGTTTTGGCCCATTACTGCCAGGCCTACAAGTCCGATGTCCGCCGTAGGATGTAACGTCATGGTTTGGTTCAAGCGCTTGTTCTTTTCAGGCTAGGATTATCGTGACGACGTATTCGTGTGTGTCGTTGAGCCTGGAGGCGATCCTTGTGTCTGAAGGTCAGTCATTCGTGGTCAAATCCCAATAGGTGCAGTACGGTGGCAAATTTTCGTGCACGTGGACGTTGTCCTTCACCACACTGCAACCGAATTCGTTCAATTCTCAGCAGACCGGCCCTGGTACATTCCGCCGCTGGCATTGACGTGGTAACCGCCCAAGGAAGTACCCGCGGCTGCATGGTGTGCAGTGTTCCTCCCTGCCCTGCAGAACTGTGTTCAGAAGAGAGACTTTGTGATGCGGACGGAGCTTGACCGGCGCAGTTGGCTATGCAGCCATTCGACGCACAAGAATGGCATGTCATTCTGATTCAATACGGCCAGGCTCTCTCGTTTCTGCTCCTATTGCGCCAGTTACCTTGTCTCCGAGCTCCGCACGCTTGAGGTTTGCGAGTGTGGTGAGGTGCTCTACAATGTCCGGATGGTCGGCCGCAACGTTGGTCGTTTCGCCGATGTCGGTCTCGAGATCGTAGAGCTCTAGGCCGGTGTCGTAGTACACGTATTTACCAGGTATCCCGTCCTTGCCCGGTTCCTGACCCATCATGGTGCGGTAGCGGTGCGGAAAGTGGAGCTTCCAGTTGCCACTTCGCATGGCCTGCAGATGATTGTCATGATACCAGAAGTAGTATGCTTCCTGTGCAGATTCGCCGCTTTGGCCAGAAAGCAATGGCAGGATGTCCTTGCCGTCAATTGGATGCGAAGGAAGCTCGGCGCCGAGGATGCCCGCAAGAGTGGGAAAGATGTCGATGATCATTGCGGGCGCATTGACCTCGAGCCCTGCGGGTATCAGCTTTGGCCACCGTGCGATGAATGGGACACGGATGCCGCCCTCGAACGTCGTGCCTTTTCCTTCGCGCAGGGGGAGGGCGGATCCGGCGTGGTTGCCGTAGCTGAGCCAGGGGCCGTTGTCGCTGGCAAACAGGACCAGGGTTTCATCGGCGATACCTAAGAAGTCCAACACGGCAAGAAGTTGCCCCATCGACCAGTCTATTTCCTCAATCACGTCGCCAAAGAGGCCACTGCTGGAATGCCCTGCGTGCTCGTCAGAGACGAACAGCGGGACGTGCGGCATCGGATGCGCCACGTAGAGGAAAAAGGGTGAGCCAGCGGCAACACTCTTTTCGATGAAGCGAACGCCGCGCGTCGTAAAGTCCGTCGTGAAGCGAGTTTGATCGGTGTTATATCCGACCACGGTTTCGTTCTCGAAAGTAGGAAGATCGCCCCACGCGTTCGGGTTTTCGGGATGATGCGGCCACATGTCGTTCGAGTACGGGATGCCGTACCAGTCGTCGAAGCCGTGGCGCGTGGGCAAGAATTGCGGGTGGTGGCCGAGGTGCCACTTGCCGTAGATCGCAGTACTGTATCCCTCGGACTGAAAGAGTTCGCCGAGCGTCACTTCGTCATCATGAATGCCATGCGTATTGGAGGGCCCCAACGCGCCGTGGATACCAATTCGGTTTGAGTACGTGCCCGTCAGGAGGGCGGCTCGAGAGGCGGAGCAGACGGGCTGGCTGGCATAGAAATCGGTGAAGCGTACACCCTGGGCAGCCATACGATCCAGGTTGGGGGTCGCATACGCCGTTGCCCCGTAGCTGCTAAGATCGGCATATCCCATATCATCAACGAACATGAGCACGACGTTGGGACGATCGGATGTGGAGGGTCCGTCTGGTACGGAGCCGCAGGCGACAAGAAGGAGCAGGAAAGGAAGAAGATATTTCACGGAAAGGCGTGACCGGCAAGGGGTTCGGAACGCTCAGTGAAGATAGGCTAGTACAGGTTGATGAGGTGAGTTTCTCGGCACCAGCAAGAACCGTGACATCGTAGTTGGAATGCCTCAGGTATCTCTCCACGTATTCACCCCTTATCGATTGTACAACCGGCTCCCTGTCGGGCCACTTCTTCCACGGACCGGCAGGGCTACCTCCGGCCCGTCAGCAGTGAGGCGAGCGTCCCAACGAACGCCGTGTATATCGAGGACCCGAGAAGAATGACGGTCACCAACGTTATCGTGCGTGTGCCAGATTGCACGGCAAAGAGAATCAGCAGAAGCCCGTTGTGTACGAAGGCCGTAATAAGCGCCCCGAGGAAGGCAAAGCCCGGCCGAAACAGGAAGTACAGGCGCTCTTTGCTCGGAAACAGTCCGATGAGAAACCCGATAATCGTCTTAACAAACATTTGCATGCCCCACGTCCCGTACAGGGCATCCATCAGGACACCCAGCGCAAACCCGGTAATCGACCCTTCCAGGCGCCCGTGACGCAGCCCGATCAGCACAACGTAGAGTAGCACCGCGTCCGGGAACGCACCCCAGATTTGCAGCCGCCCTAGAACTAACCACTGCAGCGCCACTATGCCCACGCCCAGTCCAGCTCTGCGGAGAAAGAGCGACATGACGTGTACCTCTCGTCAGGTGTCAGATGGCGTCGGCAGGAACAGAGCACCTGTGGTACGGTTCGCCTCATTCAAGCAACGATCCGCTCAACATGGCGAAAAAACGTTCGGCACGGGCCGCGGGGTCCACGAGACACGTAAGGGGTTCAGGGGGAAAAAAAGCAAGGCGTTCCCGCCGTCGGGCGGCTCCTGCACGCATGCTGTTTGGGCGGCAAAACTACATGCTGCTCGTCGTTGGCATCCTGTGCATCATCGTCGGATATACGACGATGCGGATCGAAAACGAGGTGGACGGATTCATATCGTTGTACATTTCTCCGCTTCTCATCCTTAGCGGCTACCTTGAAATAATATATGCCATCCTTTGGCGACCCAGGGCGACCCAGGGCGAGGATCAATAGAGCAGGTATGCCTGTCGCTGCTTTCTGAAGGCCGCGATCTCTCCTTCCCAGCCCCGAATGACCTCCTCGGGGTGAATTCCGCTCTCCAGTCCGTGCAATAGGCGGGTCGTCCCGGCAAGCCTGGCCAGCCAGGCAGGCCTCGTCAGAAACACCTCCGCACGTGGCGCTGCATTGTAGAAAGCGTAGAGGACGTGGATCCCAGTCTCGACGGGTTGGAATGTCACGCGATTGGTCACGACAAGGCGAACCCCCTCGACGTCTTGTCCCTGCAGTTTTGGATTTGTGTCCATGCGAGGAATCGCACGCGGCGTATACCTGACGGCCTCGAAGCGGATACCCTTGAGATCGCGCGCATTGAGCGTGTCGGCAAGAGACTGCCCATCGGCCCACGGGGCGCCCACCAGCGTAAACGGCGTGTACGTACCCCGGCCTTCGCTTGCCGCCGTCGCCTCGAAGAAACATGTCCCTGGATAAACGAGTGCCGTCTCGAATCCAGGGACGTTCGGGCTTGTCGGGATCCACGGCAGCCCCGTGTCAGGCCATTGCGTAGAACGCTCCCATCCTTCGAGTTCAACGACTTCAAGCTCGAGAGCCTCCAGGCCCGGTAGAAACCTCTCACCCACAATCATGCCCGCAAGCTCACCTACAGTCATTCCGTGGGCGATCGGGATGGGGTACTGTCCGACAAACGACCTGTGGGCTTCTTCCAGCACAAAGCCCGACACGTAATTGCCCCCAAGTGGATTGGGACGATCGAGAACAGTAAACGGGATACCGTGCTCCGCCGCCGCCTGCATCGCGAGGCCCATTGTCGAAATGAACGTATAAAACCGAGCACCGACGTCCTGTATATCGAAGATGAGCCGGTCAACGCCCTGCAGCATATCCGGGGTCGGGCGGCGCGCTGTTCCGTAGAGACTGTAGACTGGGACACCTGTTTGGTCGTCTAGTCCGTCGGCTACCTCAACTCCGTCTTCTTCAGTGCCGCGCAGTCCGTGTTCGGGACCGAAAATCGCTGCGATCTCGACGCCGTCGGCCTCATCGACAAGGCCGATGAGGTGTTGGCCGTTCACGTGGGCCGTGTGGTTGACGATGAGCCCTACACGTTCGCCCGCAAACGCCCGGAAATCTGATTCCGCCAATACGTGCGCCGCCGTCTTTACGGGCTGTGCCCACAATGCGCACGCGCTACCGGCAGACAGAATCCAGAAGGCTACCACCATCAGGGGCCTTCTCAGGCAGAGTTGGCAATGATCTCGCACTCGGAAAAGAAGAAAAGGGATTCCCTGCGTCCGCTTCCGACCGAATCCGAACCGTGGATGATGTTTTCGCCCTTGGACGTGCCAAATTCGCGCCGGATGGTACCATCCTCCGCCATGGCCGGGTCCGTCGCTCCGATCAGCTTTCGAAAACTCGCCACGGCGTTGTCTTTCTCAAGGACCATCGGCACGCACGCCCCACTCGACATGAAATGGATCAGTTTACCGAACCACGGATGCTTCGCGTGCACGGCATAGAACGCTTCTGCTTCGCTTACGGAGAGCCTCTTCATGCGCAGGGCACAGAGTGTGAAACCGGCGTCTTGGATGCGGCGAATGACTTCACCGACGAGACCTTTTTCTACACAGTCAGGCTTGAGGATGGCGAGCGTGCGTTCGACGGCCATTGGTTTAGCTCCAATCACGTTGGCGATACAGGGAAGGTACCGCCTTGCCGCGTAGAGCCTCCGTGAATAATCGCTCTACCAAAGTACCTGATTAATACGTACGTTCCTAGCTCGCCCACACAATCGTGATTCTCAATGGCTTTCAGGCCCGCCGTCTCGCTCGTTCTTGCTTCCGTATTTCTCGGCGCCTGCGATACTGCGTTAGATACGTCCGCACCGAGTAGACCGAACATCGTTTTTATCTTCACCGACGACCATACCGCCCGCGCCCTCAGCGCCTACGGCTCCGAAATCAATGAAACGCCGAACCTTGATCGCCTAGCCGATGAGGGTATGCGTTTCGACAGGTGCCTGGTCACAAATTCCATCTGCGCGCCCAGCCGTGCCGTCATCCTCACCGGCAAGCACAGCCATCTTAACGGGCAGCTCACAAACCTTGAAACGTTTGACGGGCAGCAACAGACTTTCCAAAAACTGCTGCAGCAGGCTGGCTACGAAACCGGCATCATCGGCAAGTGGCACCTGAAGAGCCAACCAACGGGCTTCGACCACTGGCAGGTACTCATAGGACAGGGACCATACTACAATCCACGGTTCCTCGTACCCGGCGACACCATCAAGATCACCGGCTACACGACCGACATCATCACGGACCTTGCGCTCGACTACCTCGAAAATAGCCGGGACAAATCGAAGCCCTTCATGCTCATGTACCAGCACAAGGCACCGCACCGCGGATGGCATCCGGGACCCGACCACTGGGAAATGTACGCCGACGAAGAGATTGCGGAGCCAGCCACGCTGTTCGATGACTATTCCAACCGTGCCAGTCCCGCCGCCGGGCAGGGCATGACGATCGCCAATCATCTCGA
The DNA here is from genome assembly GCA_012267425.1 of Rhodothermales bacterium. Taxonomy (GTDB): domain Bacteria; phylum Bacteroidota; class Rhodothermia; order Rhodothermales; family Bin80; genus Plut-88865. The sequence goes on along the minus strand of JAAXGO010000097.1, from coordinate 2,307 downwards.
CGTGGGCGACCTGAAGCTTCAGGCACCCTATAGCATGAACGACGAGCAAAAAGAGGTGTGGTACACCGTATACGGACCGCGCAACGAGGCATTCCAGGCAGCCGATCTGAAGGGCGATGATCTCACGCGCTGGAAGTATCAGCGGTACGTGAAGGAGTACTTGCGAACCGTCGCCGGAGTGGACGACAACGTCGGGCGGCTCCTCGACTACCTCGACGAATCCGGTCTTGCCGACAACACGGTCGTGATCTATTCATCCGACCAAGGCTGGTACTTGGGCGAGCATGGTTGGTATGACAAACGCTGGATGTACGAGGAGTCGCTGATCACACCACTCATCGTCCGCTGGCCAGGCGTCGTAAGCGCTGGCTCGGTAAGCAGCGCAATGGTGTCGAATCTTGATTTTGCCGCTACCTTTTTAGACATAGCAGGCGTCGACGTGCCCGCCGATATACAGGGACAGAGCCTGAAGCCCATCCTGGAGGATGACACGCCCAACAACTGGCGCACGAGTCACTACTACCAATACTACGAGTACCCGGGATGGCACTGCGTCGAACGGCACTACGGCGTCCGCACCGACCACCACAAGCTGATCTATTTCTACGATCGCGACGAGTGGGAACTGTTCGACCTGGAAGCAGACCCGTACGAGCTCAACAGCGTCTGGGGCGACGACACCTACGCGAAGATCCAAGCCGACCTTGAGACTGAACTTGAGCGGCTACGCAGCGAATATGCAGTTCCCGAAGATACGCGGCCTACTGGACCCTGCATTCCCGACGGACGCGGAGCACCCACACGGGCAGGAGACTGACCAAGTGTCTTACATGCGTACAACCGTCTGCAGTGTCGTTTTCGGATTCGCGCTCTTAGCAAGCGGCGCACTCGCGCAGCCACATCCGGCTGACATATTCGGCTTTACGCCGGGTGACGACTACAAACTCGCGTCATACGCGCAATTGGTCGAGTATTTCGAAGCGCTCGACCGTTCCAGTGACCGCGTGGAGCTTCAGAGAATCGGAACCTCCGTACTCGGCAGGCCGCTGCTTTTGGCCATCATTTCGAGCGAAGACAACCTACGTTCGCTCAGTAAATGGCGTAGCGCGAGCGAAACGCTTGCGCGCGCACGGGTGGACGAAGAAACGGCACGGACACTAGCCGACGAAGGTAAGGCGATCGTATGGATCGACGGCGGGCTCCACGCAACTGAAGTGGCGGGCGCGCAGATGACTCCGCTCCTGGCCCATCGTGTAGCAACCGAGGAGTCGGCAGAAATGCGCCTGATCCGCGACAATGTCATCCTTCTGCTCATGCCCGTCATGAACCCTGACGGACTTGACATTGTCGCTTCTTGGTACCGGCATACGCTCGGCAGTCCCTTTGAGGCGACGAATCCGCCGTGGCTTTACCACTACTATGTCGGTCACGACAACAACCGGGACTGGTTTATGAACAATATGCCGGAATCGGAAGCCGTCACCGAGATACTGTACAACAAGTGGTATCCGCAGATCGTGTACAATCACCACCAGACGAGTCCGAGGTGGACGCGGATCTTTCTGCCCCCTTTCGCCGATCCGGTCAATCCGCGCATCCACCCGGGTGTCACAACCGGCGTAAATCTCGTCGGGACGGCCATGGCCAACCGGTTCGCCATGAAGGAAATGCCAGGCGTGGTGTCGGGAGTCATTTACAGCATGTGGTGGAATGGAGGCATGCGTACCGTCCCGTATTTTCACAACATGGTCGGCATCTTGACGGAGACAGGACATGCCACGCCGAGCCCGCGGTTCTTCGATCCAGACTCGTTGCCACCGAGTGTCGGAGGACGGCGCGGTCAAGGCCATCCCACCAGCGGCACCAATATTCTGTATCCATACCCGTGGAAGGGCGGTCCGTCGCACTTTCGGGACCCGGTCCGGTATATGATCACGGGATCGGTGGCCGTCCTTCGCCTGGCAGCTGACCGCCGCGAACAGTGGCTTTTCAACATATGGCAAATGGGTCGGAACGCCATCGAGCGCGATGACTCAGTCCGAGCCTACGTCCTGCCGGCTGTGCAGTGGAATCAGGGTGAGGAACTAGCCCTCGTCAACCTTCTGCGCACGGGCGGCGTTGAGATCGAGCGCGCTACCGGCTCCTTTGAGGCCGGAGGCAAAACGTACCAGTCGGGATCGTTCGTCATCCCTACCGCGCAGCCATTCCGTCCCTACGTAGAAGACCTCCTCGAACCACAAGAATACCCCGACCGCCGCACGGCGGGGGGAGCGCCCGAGGTGCCTTACGATCTGGCCGGATGGACGC
>JAAXGO010000096.1 GCA_012267425.1 Rhodothermales bacterium | reverse complement strand
CGCCAGTAGGCGCCGGCGAGCTTCGTGAGCTTGAAGGCCTGGCCGAGCCTGCCCGTGGACGGCAGATGCGGACCGCGGCAGAGATCGACGAACCCGCCCTGGCGGTAGACGGTGATCGGCTCATCTTCGGGAATGCCCGCGATGATCTCGGCCTTGTAGTGCTCGCCGAGGTTGGTGAAGAACCCGATGGCCTCGTCGCGGTCCCAGACTTCGCGGGTGACCGCCTCGTCGCGCTCGACGATCTCCCGCATGCGCTGCTCGATGCGTTCGAGATCGTCGGGAGTGAATGGGTCCTCGCGAGAGAAGTCGTAATAGAACCCGTCTTCGATCGCCGGGCCGATCGTGACCTGAGTGCCGGGATACAGTTCGGTGACGGCTTCCGCCATGAGGTGCGCGGCGTCATGGCGCAGAATCTCGAGCCCGTCGGCCGAGTCGCGGACGATGATCTCAAGCGATGCATCGTTCACGAGCGGCGCCGTGAGGTCCCTGAGTTCGCCGTCGACGCGCACGGCGACGGCGTCGCGCGCGAGGCGCGAGCCGATGCTCCGTGCGACGGCGAGGCCGTCCACGGCTTCGGAGAACGCTCTGGTCGAGCCGTCCGGCAGGGTGATTTCCGGCATTCCTCTTGACCCGGCTTGCGATCCGCTGCGACAGCTTGCGCATTTTACGCGGTGGTTCGGGGGAGTCTATGTTGGATGGACGCACCTGGCGAGCACTGACGATGCAGGCGCAATGGGGCACGATGCTCGCGGTCCGTTAGGACGCAGGCAACGGTCAAACCGGGGTGGTCGTGCGGATGCATTTATTCAGTTTCGGCGTATACTTCGCAGCCTTGCCAGACTACCGCGCTGAATGATCGACGCCGAACGAATCCCCCTTCCGCTAGGACTCCCCCACCATCTGTCCAATGGTAGTGAAGGCTACGAGGCGCTGTGCAAGCTGCTTGGATTGAGCAACCGCGGACAAAGGCAACGGTTTGCCAACTCGCAGCCTGTAAAGCAGTTTCTCAAGTCAACTGGCAACACGCCCCCGCCCAATTCGAAGACTGCCGAGAGGATTCGCCACATCCTCATTGCGTGGTTCAGCGATCCGGATGAACGCCGCAACACTTGGCGCTACTTTCACCGGCGTGAACGCGCCGACAAAACGGTCAGCACTCGTTTCCCGTGCCTCGTACGAGCTGCGCTATTGGAATACGATGCCGCAATTCTCACATCCGAGCTCGATCCAGAACGAATTACTGAACTCAATGAGTTTTACGATGCAAATATCGTCGATGATGACTGGCGGGCACCTGCCCTCGCAGCGCTTCCCGACCTAAAACATGATCTCAACAACTGGGTGTCATTGCCCAGCGAGCGTCAACACAAGACCATAGCCGGAGTTTTTGCAGCCGCTACACTGCTCGACGACGCGCGACTAGCGCTTTGGGCGGCCGATCAAGACGATCAAATCGCAACGCAGCTATCGTTCCTGGGCGACGCGAAGACTGTTCAGGAGTTGCAAGACACTGAGAGTCCTGAGGACGCGGCTATCCGTTCCCTAGGCGACCCCTTGGTGTTGCTCCGCGACCGCGCCTTGATGCTTCGCGATGCTGCGACTGATTTGGCAGAAGGCCCAGCAACCCAAGAAAAGTTCTATTCGCTGGAGAAACGCTACGCCGAAGTGCTGGAACTGCGGGAGCCTGTTCTCGAGCGGGCAGATAGCGACGCAGTCGAGGAACAGATCGTCAAGCTTGCCGACCATCTCCAAGAGATAGCGACAACTGTGCCTTGGCTGGACGAGGAACGTGAACTTGTGGTTTCGAGTTGGGAGGCTGCGTGTCGGTCAGATTCAGAACTAGGGCCTGAACAAGTGCGCGCGTACATTGATCGTGCATTAGCGGAACTCCCTGATTCCCTCGCGGCTGTGACGATCGCCCAGGAGGAGGAGGATGCAGCCAGGGCGAAACGCGACAGTCACGAGGCAGCCATCGCTGCGAAGCCGCCACGATCTCGCGCCGAGCGACAAGTGCAAACTGCCCGGTCCAACGCATTGGCGGCGGCGTTGTCAAAAGCGAGCCATGTCGTGGATGAAGCGATGGACGGTGTGCTTGATGTTCTCAAGCCCCGCCTTGACGGTCTTCTATCAACTGTAAGTCCGAGTGACGGTAGCACGGGAGACATTCCGCTACAGGTGACAAACGATGACAAGAGTTCGGAGAAACGTGAGCTCTACCGAGATGATCGTCCCAGCCAGGATGACGTTTCGAGCGAGGCCAAGTCTGATCTTTCCCCTCATTCGTCAACGGATGGCGCTCCTGATCGAACTGACGAGCAATCGCTCGAGGAATCGACTGACGAAGCAAGTCAATCCGCTGAGCATGAAGCTATTACCACACCTATTGCCGACGGATCGAAAGACATTGAGTCGGCAAGCGTCACCGCACGCGAACCGACGACCGCAACAAGTGATACGGTCGAGTTGTCACCGGTACGAGCAGCCGTATGGGACGCTGTTGATGTCGGTCGCATCGGATTGGCCTATCACATCGCGGACCGTGACCGGTATATCGGCGGTCACACGGTAATACCATCGCCAGAACTTCTTGCAGCCGTAGCGTTTGGTGCGGTACTCCAAGGCCCACACGACGATATAGCGGCTGCTTTCGGTCAGCACGTAGGCGCACTTGGGGGACTCGACTTTGGCGAAGTCCAGCAGGTCGAGCGCGACGCGCTGAATCTATTACTATTTGCCGCCACGGTTCGGCCTGCCGTATTCGCGGCCCAGCATGGCGCCAGCATCCCACTCTTGCGTAGCGTGCAGCTTTCGGGCGAACTTTCGGCCGTATACCGCTTGGCAGCGTCCATCGCAGACCAAGCCGAACACCTGAAATCCGTGAATCTCGACTTGCCGACTCTCGCGGCTTTGCTGGACGAGGACGCTTGGAAAGATCGGGTGGATGAGCATTGCCAAGTGGTCGCGAAATGGTGGAAAGGGGCGAGTTCCGCCAAAATGCTGTTCGCTGGCGCGGGCGTCGTCTGGCAGCAATGGCTTGGCCGACGGAGCATCTTGGGTGAACTTGGGAGTTTGCTGAAGACTGATCGGTCAGCCGGCATCGAGCGCGTGCGCGAGATTCTGGACCAACTAGGCGACCAGAGTACGGTGCGCGAACTCATCGAAGCGACATATCGGGAAGCATCCGGAAGACGCGAAAAAATCGAGGGACGTGCCCGAAATCAGCTAGAACAACACCTTCACGCACCACGAGAACTTGCGAGCGACTGGCTGCGTATTATGGAGTCGCGCCCTGGCAGCAAGGGCTTTCTCGAAACTGCTGTGGCGAACCTCCGTAAGGCCGTGGGCGAACACGCACCTGCCGCCATGGCAGCAATCAATAACCTGCGTGAGGCAGAACCTGCGCCGCCACTGAAGGGTGCGCTCGCAACTGCTGCCCGAGCCACCAAGTCGCTACAAAGCCTGTTTCAACGCGATGTCAATTCCGAACGCGAATTTCCGTTGGGACCGCAACAGGTGCTAATGGGGGATCTGTTGCGCGTGACGGAGCTACGCATTGGCAACGACGGTGCGATCCACGAGTCATATGCGCCCGACGATGCGTTGGCCTTGCTAATCCAAAACGAAAGTCATTCCGAAACGCTCGCCGATGCGTTTGACGTGCGTCTAGGCCAAGACGACCTGTACGGCGCTCACCTTGTACTGGAACGCATGGAAACCGACGACGAGGATGAGGCAGAGAGCCGCCGTACTCGTTTCAACCAAGCGGTAGCCGAAAGCCGCGCAAGCCTGCGGCGCAGCCTATTTGAACTTGCGGAGCAAACCGAACAGTTATTCAGTTCAGGTTACATCGCAGAAGACATGCGTGCGGAGATCACAGCTGCCATCAACGACCTTACCAAGCGAGTCGAGACTGATGAGGGCGTGTTCACTACTATCGAGGACGTCAAAGTCATCGCTGCAGAGATCGCTCCGGCGCTTGGTGATGCAGTGGTTAGCATCCGCAAGCAGCTCGATAGTTATCTGCCGCAGATCGCCGAGAGTGAACAGGCGCTTGTACAAGAAGCCTTGCAGGCACGCGATGTTGCCTTACTGCATGAGCAACTCGATTGCCTGAAACGCAAACAGCCGCTGATTGCGATTGATGCCGGCGCGTGCTCCAGATTGCGTGCCTTCTTGGTGTCCGCCGAAAACATCGAGTTGGAACTCGACGGGGACGCGCGTCCAGCCCCCCATGAGTTGATACAGGCGGCGATAGATCGCGACGACATCTTGGGCCTTCCTTTTTCCAGCCTGTCGCCAGCTCAAGCCAAGCGATCAGCCGAGCTACTTGAGCTTTGGTTCACGATGCGGCGAAAGAGGTCTCCTGATCCAGAGCTCACAGCCCAATTCTTCAGTCGACTTGGATTCTCGCTCACATCCGATTCCGTCGAGGTGTCCGGTGATGGGATTGCGACACTTAGAGCCAAGCCGCTGGCTGAGCGGGAGCTTTGTCCGATCCACTCGTTCGGGTCGAACGCAGGGGGGATTTATAGTCTCGTCTTCAATTGGAGCGCCCCGACACGCGAACGCATCCTTCAGGCTGTCGATATGGCCTCACGGACGGCAAACTTGGTCGTGTTGCACTTTGGCAAGCTGCCGCGTGACGATCGTGACTGGTTACGTCGCTGGTCCATCGAGCATGCGATTCAATTCATCACAATCGATGAGACGCTGGTGCTCTATCTGGCCACGCTTGCGGAGGGCCAGCTTAGGGCGTTGTTCGATTGCACGCTGCCGTTCACATGTGCCGAGCCCTTTTTCACGGCACCGGGGCTGGTGCCGCCGGAGGCGTTCTTTGGCCGTGACCGAGAACGTAGAGACATCCGCGACCCTTACGGGAGTTGTTTCGTCTACGGTGGCCGGCAACTCGGCAAGACGGCGTTGCTGCGCACGGTCGAGGCAGCGTTTCATGATCCCGACCATCGTCGCCTTGCGACTTACATTGATCTGAAATACAAGGATGTCGGGATCGCATACGATGCCCAGCACATATGACAAGTGCTTTGGCATGAGTACAGCAAGCTCGGCGTAGTGGATTCTGGTTCTGTAAGGCCACGCGGTAGTACTGCTTTTTTCAATGCCGTCGAGAAGTCGATCGTGGGTTGGCTCAACGACCATGATGATGGCCGGATACTTTTGCTGCTGGACGAGGCAGACGCTTTTCTGGCCAAGGATCTGACGGAGGATTTTTCAGTTGCGAAGCGGCTCAAGGGCCTGATGGATGACACCCAACGCCGCTTTAAGGTCGTCTTTTGCGGTTTGCACAATGTTCTCCGCAATACGGAACGTGCGAATCATCCACTAGCCCATCTCGGTACGCCGGTGTGCGTCGGTCCGTTGCTTGAAAATGGTGAACTCAATCAAGCGAGACATCTTGTACGTGACCCTCTGGCAGCGGTCGGATACGAGTTTGAATCGGATAATCTCGTTACAAGCATTCTTCTCTGGACGAACTATTATCCATCCCTCATCCAGCTCTATGGCAAAGCGCTATTGGCTCACTTGCGCCAAGTACCTAGCCGTGAGGTTCCACACATTGTCACGGCTGGCGACATCCAGGCGGTATTCGCTCGCGACCAGTTCCGGGAACAAATTCGAAATCGATTTTCCCTGACGCTGCAGTTAGACCAGAGATACGAGGTTATCGCCTACGTCATGGCGCATGAACTGCAGGGCGCTCACGCCAGGCAGGCTGAGGGGTTGTCGAGCAAGCGCTTAAAGGAACGAACGGAGGAGTTCTGGCCGGAAGGATTCAAAATCCCGAAACGCGAGTTCGATACGCTGCTCGATGAACTGTGCGGTCTGGGCGTGCTGCGGAGGCGCCCCACGGACTCGGGTTCGGGGCGCTATGTGTTTCGTAACCCTAACGTGCTTCGCCTGCTTGGTGACGCGGATACGATTCTAGATGTCGTCTATAAGGAACGTGAGGTACCCGATCTGTGAAGTGGTCCCACATTTTT
>JAAXGO010000095.1 GCA_012267425.1 Rhodothermales bacterium | reverse complement strand
TGGTCAACAGTGGCTTGAAGCGGGCACGTTCGAGCTGCCTAAAGAGGACAAGCCGACGTGGGCGCAGGTAGTGATGTTACTTGAGGGGATATCGCTGAAGACAGTCAAATACCGGCGTCGGTATGCGGTAAAAAGATGAGAATAGGATCATATTTTATTACGATGCTCGAAGACGCGTCAAAAAGCACAAGACGGGCCACTGCACGTTAAGGACGTGGCCGAACTCTATACTGAGCAACTGTAGGAATTGGCCTATCCGGTCGGCTGCGTAACCTCGACTACTTCCATCTGCGGCAAGTACGGCTGAGCATACAGCCTCCGTCCCGTTGCCTTGGCGAACGCGTTGGCGAACGCCCCCGATACCGGAGGCAATGAGGGCTCACCCAACCCCGTGGGATCAATTCCGTTGTCGACGAAGAAGATCTCGATGGCTTCTGGTGCCTCGTGCGTCCGAATGAGACGATACGTGTGGAAGTTGTTCTGCTCTGCACGGCCATCGGCAAACGAAAGCGCACTATACGTCGTGTGTCCGATGCCGTCCACGATACCGCCTTCGACCTGGTTACGCGCAGCACCTGGATTAACGACAATGCCGCAGTCAATCGCACACCACACCTTCTTGATTTTCGGCTTGCCGTCCTTCATGACAAGGTCCACGACCTGTGCTACGTAGGAGTTGTGGCAATAGTACGCTGCCACGCCTCGATGGACGCCAGGCATGTCGGAACTCCAATTCGATTTTTCCTTGACGAGGCGAAGGACACCCGCGTAGCGCGCAGCGTCGTAGTCGTTATTGCTACCCACAGGATCACGCAACGCGCGTTCGAAGAGCTCCAGCCGGAAATCGATCGGATCCTTGCCGGCAGCCTCGGCCACTTCGTCCAGAAAAGACTGCTCAGCACCAGCAATAAAATTAGACCTCGGAGCCCGCCAGGCGCCGGTCGTGATGTTGGATTCGAGCGAGAGGCTTTCGGCCAGATAGTTATCGACCGTGCCAGCCGGATAGCGATTCGGAAACAGCGGGCTTTCGTGGATGCCGACGCCGCGGACGTGGAATCCGGTGAGTTTGCCGTCTCCGTCAAGCGCAGCGCGGTACACGACGCGATAGGCTGGACGATAAGTACCCTGCGTCATGTCGTCTTCACGCGTATAAACGAGCATGACAGGTGCGCCGACCGCCTTCGATATTACTGCCGCTTCCACACCGAAATTGCCATACAGACGCCGCCCGAAACCACCACCCATCCGCGTAAGATCGATCGTCACCTTCTCCTCCGGCAGTCCTACCACACTCGCAACCGACTTGCGCAAAAATTCCGGGGTCTGTATCGGACCGACGAGTTCCGCATGATCTGCAGTCACGTGCGCAAAGAAATTCATCGGCTCCAGCGTATTGTGCGCCAGAAACGGAGCGTCATACGTTCGCTCGATGACCGTTCGAGCGGCAGCGAACGCCGCCTCTGGGTCGCCATCCCTGCGAGCCGCCTGCACAGTCTTTTGCTGAAGAAGCCGTTCAAAGCCCAGCGCGTGGTCCGCACTGCTTTCCGGCGGCGTGACAGCCTCCCACTCAAGCACCAGCGCTCTTTTTGCCTTTATCACCTCCCAGGTCGAGTGCCCGACGACGGCTACTTTTTCCGGAAACGCGTTTGTATCACTCCACTGGCGATTGAAGCCCTCCGGGGCGGCGTCAATCGTGATCACATCCGTGATGCCGGGCATAGCCTGAGCCGCCGAGGCGTCCATTGACTTAAGACGCATACCGAAGCCGGGCGCGTGCTCAATCATGGCGATCAGCATCCCTTCACGCCGGACATCCAGACTGAAAAGCGGCTTTCCCGTCACGATGGCAGGCGCGTCCACGTTTTTGCGCGTCGTGCCGATGATCGAAAAATCTTTCGGATCCTTCAGCGATACGTCCTGAGGGACCTCCATGGTCGCAGCATCCGCCGCAACGTCCCCATACGTAAGAGACCGCCCACTCACAGCGTGCGTGATGACGCCAGCCTTCGTCGTCAGCTCGCTAGGTGCCACGTTCAGGCGGCGGGCGGCGGCATCCAACAGCATGCGGCGGGCCGTCGCCCCTGCCATGCGGAGACTTTTCCAACCCTGGCGAATAGACTGGCTTCCGCCAGCGAGCTGCCGCACGAAATTGTCCGTATCCAGTCCGGCCTGCTCCACCGTCACGTCGTTCCAATCCACGTCGAGCTCTTCGGCCACGATCATGGGCATGGAGGTCTTGACATTCTGACCGATTTCAGGGTTCGGAGACTGAATCGTAACGCGTCCGTCTTCTGCGATCCGAAGAAATGCGTTGATGCCGTACCAGGCTTCGGACACGCTTTTTGCCACCATGGGGCGGGCCCAGTGAAAGCCGAGAACGAACCCGCCACCCGCAAGCGCGGTGGCCTTCAGGAATGAGCGCCTTGTAATCAAGGTATCCACGGTATTTCGGGTTTTCGATGAGCGAACAGCTCCTTACTGCATGCCTTCCGCGGCAGTCTTTACGGCCGCCCGGATCCGCAGATAAGTACCACATCGACAAATGTTGCCCTGCATTCCCCGGTCGATTTCTTCATCGGTCACGCGGGGATTCTTTTTTAGTAGCGCGGCCGCGCTCATGATCTGTCCAGCCTGGCAGTAGCCACACTGCGGCACGTCGTGCTCCAGCCAAGCCTGTTGGACCGGATGACTCCCATCCGCCGAGAGCCCCTCGATGGTAGTCACCGGCAGATTGCCGACGCTCGAGACCGGGATGGAGCAGGATCGTACGGCGGCGTCGCCGAGGTGGACAGTACACGCGCCACATTGAGCGATGCCACACCCGTATTTGGTGCCAACAAGATTCAGGGCGTCCCGTAGCACCCACAAAAGCGGAGTATCAGGCAAAACGTCCACGCGGCGCCGTGCGCCGTTGACGTTCAAATCGAAAATGGCCATGAGTTTACGGTCACTTGAGTGAATCCGAAGCAGGGCAAAACAGCAGCTCGGTCCAAAAGATGTTTCCCAGCTAAACGGGTTCAGAAGTTCGTGTCTGCCTCCTTGAGGTTAAGCTCCTTAATCCAGATGTTGCGATAACGCACATCATGCCCTTCGGCCTGGAGTTTGAGACCGCCGGGCGTGTCGGTAATGCCCATTCCGTTATCGTTTCCTCCGTCAATTCCCGAATTGGGGCCGCCCCACACTTTCATGATTTCCTGATTCTCGTGGACCTTGACACCGTTGAAGTAGGCGGTCACCAGTGCTTTCTCTGTGCGCTCGCCACCAGAGAACCGGGCAGCACGGAACGTGATGTCAAAGGCATTCCATTCTGCCGTTCCATTGTAAGGATGGTATGCCGAGGCCGCCTCGTTAATGACGGCAGCCATGCCGTGTAAGGTCGAATCGCCGTCAAGGACCTGGATTTCGTACCTGTTTTGGAGATAAACGCCACTGTTTCCGCCTTTCTCTGCGACATTGAATTCGACATGGAGCCGAAAATCACGGAATTTCTGCTTCGTGACGATGTCGGCAGCCCCGTAGAGCCCACCCGCAGCCGAGGGATCCTTGCTACTCACCACCGTGCCGTCATCAACGGGATCGTCTATGATCTGCCACTTGATCGGCATTTCAGCCTTGAAACGGGGTCCTTCCCAGTACGTCCAATTCTCGTGGAGCATTTCCGAGGTGCCGTCAAAAAGCACGACGGCACCGTCGGGCGACTCAGCGCCCACACCAAGCTGGGCTACCACCGAGTTCGCCGAGAAAAGAAGAAGTACAGCCAACACTGTCAGTACTCTGTGCATGGTCTCTGAAAGCGGTCTTGGGTTCGGATCAAGACAAGGTACTCAATCGAACAACAATTGGAGAACAGCAGCGTTCACGAATCCGCGGTCAACACGGATCAAAGGACCGATGGAAAAGGCAACGTTCGGTGCGGGATGTTTCTGGGGGATCGAAGCTGCATTCCGGCGCACGGAGGGCGTCGTGGACACGGCCGTCGGGTACATGGGCGGCGTGCTCAAAAACCCGACCTACAAGCAGGTCTGCACCGACCGCACGGGGCACGCGGAAGTAGTGGAGGTGACTTTCGACGCTTCCCAGATAACCTACGAAGAGCTTCTGGGCGTGTTCTTCAAGAGCCATAATCCCACACAGCTCAATCGACAGGGCCCGGACGTCGGCACACAGTACCGCTCGGCCATCTTTTTTTACTCACCCGAGCAGGAGGCCGCAGCACGCACAGCCAAGGTCATGCAAAACGGCAAGTGGACATACCCCGTCGTTACGGAAATCACGCAGGCCTCCACCTTCTGGCGCGCTGAAGAGTATCACCAGCAGTTTCTCGAAAAGCGCGGCCTAACGCACTGCCACATCTGAGCTACATCTCAGACGTCGTCACGAAGGCCTCCGCAGCAAAGAATTCGGGCAATCCGAGTCTATTTAGGGCCTCGGCCGTCGCCGTATTGCGGTCCAGCGCGCGTTGCCAAAATTCACGCTCGTCATAGGCCCCCGGAAACATGGCGCGGTCCTTTTGACTTTCGTGCTTGAAGATTGCTTCGATCTTGCGCGCCATGTCTGCCTTTGACATAGGCATGAAAACGTTCACTTGGTGGATGTCCCACTCCTGCCACGCGCCGCGGTACAGCCAAACCAGCGGGTGATTCTGCGGCGCAACCACCCGATAGCGTTGCAGAGCCTGTTTGATGGCATCGTAGCACATCCGATGTGTCCCGTGCGGATCGGACAGGTCTCCTGCAACAAAAATGTGACCCGGCTCCCGTTCCATGAGGAGATCGAGGATGATCTGGACGTCGCGCTCTCCAATCGGCTTTTTCTTCGCGCGACCCGTCCGATAAAAAGGCAGATCAATGAACCGGGCGTTAACATCTGTCAGGCCCATAACCTCAATTCCGGCAACGGCCTCCGCATAGCGAATACTGGCCTTGAGCTTGCGAACTGCGTCCATGTCCACCTGGCCCGGGCGCTTGGCCTCTAGGAACTCCAGAATGGTCCGCTTGCGGCCGAGAAACTTGGCGAACGCCTCGTCGGAAAGGCCGATTTCTGCAGAACTCATCTCAACGACACCGAGATAACGCCGCACATCCGCATCAAAGACCGCAACCGACCCATTGGTCATGTACGCAACGATGATGTCATTGTCATTCCGCACCAGTTTGTCGAGCATGCCCCCCATCGAAATCACGTCATCATCCGGGTGCGGGCTAAATACGATCAAACGCTCGCGCTGCGGCAGATCCTCTAGGTAGGCAATCGAATGCCGAATATCGTCGAAAACTCTTCTGCACAGCTCGTCGATGTCCGGATGCGCGTAGACTAGGCTGTGCAGCTGATGAGCGTGAAAATCTGCCTTTTCCAGTCTCAAGAGCGCTTTTCCAGCCGTCTCCGAAAGCCAGATAACGGCGCGCTTCGCCATCGGAAAATCCCACTCAAAATCTCGCACCAGCCACGGTGTGGCTTCTCGCGCCAGTCCGCTGGCAGCCGCCCGGTCGATGTAGAATGAGGCTCGGTCATGAAGCTGCAGATAGGAGGCAACAACGCCTTCGGTCATCGGATCTTCGACCGCACGACGGATGATGCCGGCCTTGTGCTCTCCCGTCGCCATGAGGATAACTTCCCGCGCATCCAGGATCGTGCCGACCCCCATCGTAAGCGCCTTGCGGGGCACGTTCTCGTCGCCGTAGAAATCGTTGGCGGCGTCCTTCCGCGTGATCTCGTCGAGAATCACGACCCGCATGCGCGTCTTAGGCCCGGAGCCAGGCACGTTGAATCCAATGTGCCCGCTGCGCCCAATTCCCAAGAACACCAGATCAAGGCCTCCCGCCTGCTGGATGGAGGCTTCATACTGTTCACAGTATGATACCAGATGATCGGCGGACAGATCACCCTGCGGTACGTGCACGTGGGACGGCGGAAGGTCCACGTGGTCAAACAGGTACTCGTGCATGATCCTCCGATGGCTCTGCACAGCGTCCGGCTCGATGGGCCAGTATTCATCCAGATTGAAGGTCACCACATTGGCAAACGACAGCCCTTCGTCGCAGTGCATCCGTATGAGGTGCTTGTACACCCCAAAAGGTGTCGAGCCCGCAGGCAGTCCCAAAACGACCTTTCTCCCTTGAGCAGCCCTCTTGCGTGTGAGGTCGGCTATGCGGGTTGCTACTTGACGCGCAACCTCGAAAGGGCGATCGAAGATCCGTACTGGGACGCGCTCCCTCTGAGTACCGTCACCAGTACGCCGCACTCCAACCTTTTCCGGCGTCATCCGGTCAACCATTCTTTATTCACGTGCGGTGCCGATAAACCGGGTACACCCGGCGATGTTCGTCCGCTCCCAGACCGGAAATGACTGCAAACCTTCGCAGAAAACTGAAGAAAGCAGCGCCAGCAATCCTTGAATTCTACAGGGCTATACCGTAGTTTGTAATCCCGATTTGGTCCGGCTCCCTATCTCACACTCCGCGGCCTCCGGACACCGCCCGATCGGTCCAGCTCTTCCAACTCAAGCCCCGTGACGACGCATGTCGCAGCCGACAAGAATTCTCTTCGTGTCCGGTGAAGTTGCCCCGTTCTCCAACCATTCAGATACAGCTTCTATCGTACGAAAACTCCCGGAAATCCTGCACGGTACGGGACACTTCGAGACGCGCATCATGATGCCGCGCTACGGAACGATCAGCGAGCGCAGGTGCCGCCTCCACGAAGTCATACGACTCTCCGGCAGCTCGATCAAGATGGGAAGTCGCTCTGAAACGCTCAAAGTGAAGGTGGCATCGATTCCCGGCATCCGGCTGCAGGTCTATTTCATGGACAGCGTCCGCTTTTTCAAGCGGAAAGGACTGCATCACGACAAACAGGGGGCGCTGTTCACCGACAATGCCGAACGGGCCCTCTTCTTCGCCCGCTCGATCGTCGAAACCGTCCGAAAGCTCTTGTGGAAGCCCGACATCGTGCATGCCTTCGGCTGGATCAGCGGACTCCTGCCGCTTGTGATCTGTAACGAGTACGCAGACGAAGAACTTTTCGCAGAGAGCAAGATCATCTATACGCCCGACGGCGTAGACGCCCAGGCATCGCTCACCGGCGATCTGATAGCCAAAATGAAGCTAGTATTGAATGGAGACGCAAAGGGGCTGACCATGAGCGAAATCGGGCTCATGTATGCGGATGCGAATGCATACCCGCCGTCGCTCGAACCCGATGTGGAGGATGCCGTCCGGTTCAGCGAAGAGGCCGACGAGATGTCCCGGCAGGCCATAGCGCTCTACAACTCCACGCTCGGGATGCCGGCGGACTAGACCCGCTAACGGAAACAATTCAGAACGGGCGTCTTTCATTGCCCGCTCTGGTAAGGACCCCACCGCATGTGGGGTTGCGGTATACGAAACGACCCGCCAGCAGCGTTCGTTGCTCACATCGGGCTTTACTACACCGCCATGCACAAAGCGGGACTCATTCTCCTCGGCGCGCTGGCGCTGGCTGCCTGCGACGATCCGGTCAGCGACGTCGGTCTTGAGTTGCTGGAGGAAGGTGCACAGCCAACAACGCACCGCATCGAGCCTGCCGTATTCGAATCCGACAGGCTCAATGACATTACAGGTGGGGTTACGCGGGTCCTCGCAGGGCGCGTTGAGGATCCGCTTTTCGGAACGGTCGCCGTCAATGGGTACGTGGACTTCGCAGGAAGCTGGCCGGCCATCAACGAATCCACGATCACCGAGATGGAGTTGCAGCTTAAACCCGACTACGTCTACGGAGACACAGCAGCTTCGATCACGCTCGGCCTACACGCACTCACGGAATCTTGGACGGCCATCGGTGCGCATGCCGACATGACGCTCCCGGTCGCCGATGAGGTGACGAAGTTTTCGTTTTTGCCGACCGACACCCTTATCACTGCTCTGCTACCTGAAACGTGGAAGGACGCGCACTCCGAGACGATTCGCAGCCAAGAGTTCGAGACACTGTTCCACGGCTTCAGCCTCAAGACCCTATCCGCAGAGGCCGTCGTCGGCTTTGCCACCGAAGGCAGTCAGATGCTCATACGTACGGAAGGTGACAGCGTAGCTTACCGCATGTCACTGACTTTTTCCAACATCGTGCGCGAAACCAACCCCGTGCCATCCGACGGACTCCTGTCGGTCCAGGACGGAGCAGGCCCCTCCGTCAGGCTGAACTTCGACATCGAAGAATTCAAAGAGCTGCCGCTCAACGGGGCGATGGTGCGCGTGTTTGCCGACACCGTAGCGACACAGAACGTGCCCGCCGGTTTCGCGCGTCCCGTAGCGAACAGGCTGCAGCTACTCAAGATCACTGCACCAGACGACCCGCCGACACTACTGGCTGTGGCCACGCTTACACCCGATGCAGACTACCGCTTCCAGGGTGCCGCATTGAGATCGTTTTTCCAGAATGCGCTCTTAGGGTTGGAGTCGTACACTCACCTAGAGCTGCGCCCTCCGTATCAGGAGCATTCGCTCAGCAGCATCTACATTCGTGAGGGCTCCGCCGGAAATGGCGGACCAGAAGCCGTTCTTGTTTTGTCACGGTAGACGTCAGCCATGCCAAAAATCGTTCTACCGATCGTACTCCTTTTTCTTGGCGACGCAGCAGCGGCCGTCGGACAGTTACGCGAAGACGGCTCGGTCTACTCGCGGTTCGGCCTCGGTGAGCTACGCTCATTTTCCTCGTCGCAGGCACAGGCGATGGGCGGTGGTGGAACGGCCTTGTGGTCCTACAATTACACGAATCTGGACAATCCCGCATCCTGGAGCCGCCAAGTACTCGTACGTGCGGTCGCCGGAATGCGCCTGGACGGGATCCGAGCAACGGACACGAACAACAACGCAGAAACGCTGCGCTCTGGTTCAATCGGGGCCATCCAATTCGGTATGCCCCTTAAAGCCGACAGACTGGGCCTCGCTCTGGCGTTCGAACCATTCAGCCGGACTAGCTATCTGGTTACCACACAGAACGTCCTCACTACCGATCCCACGTTGGACAATTCGACGAATTACCGTATCGACTACCAAGGCACCGGAGGACTGCAACTGGCACGCGTCGGACTGGGCATCCAGGTCGCGCCAGGAGTCAGCATCGGTGCCGGCATCGACTTTCTGTTTGGAATCACCGAGGAAACCCGTCGTACGAGCTTCGAGTCAACTACTTTCACGCAGACAGTCTTGTCGAGCAACACCCGGTCAGGTGGCGTGGCGGGCTCAATCGGCGTTATCGCGTCAAGAAGCGGCATCATGGCCGAACGGGACGATATATCGGTCGCCGCCAGGCTCCGCCTTCCCACTACACTCCACCAGACGAGGACGAGAACACTCGGCGAGAGCCTCAATCGCGATACCCTCGGCACGGACATACGAGGCACCA
Organism: Rhodothermales bacterium; assembly: GCA_012267425.1. Classification (GTDB taxonomy): domain Bacteria; phylum Bacteroidota; class Rhodothermia; order Rhodothermales; family Bin80; genus Plut-88865. The sequence goes on along the minus strand of JAAXGO010000095.1, from coordinate 7,492 downwards.
GCCGCCTTCCCTTGAGCATCGGCTTCGGCGCGGCATACCACCTGGACAACCGCTGGGCCTTTACCGCCGACTGGCTCTATGAGCCGTGGTCTGGTTTTGAAAGCGACATCGAGTTTCCCGGCTACACCCCGGGCGGGGCAAGTGGATTCCGCGACCGGTCACGTATGTCCGGCGGGTTCGAATGGCGGCCAGGAGGATCAAACCTGTTGGAATCGTACTTCGAGCGGGTGGCATATCGCCTCGGGTTTTACTATGATAATTCTTACGTAGTACCCATAGGGAGCGTGGACATAACGACACGTGCACTCACTGGCGGCTTCAGTCTTCCAGCGCTCTTGGCCGGTGCACGCATGGACGTGAATTTCGAACTGGGATCGCGCGGCGCGACGGACGGACGACACATCAGAGACCGCTTCGTTACGGTCTCCGCAACACTGAACGTGGGCGAGCGCTGGTTCGTAAAAAGGAAACTCCGATAACGACTGCGTGTCTACTAAGACTCCCCAAACCAATCCTGAGCTCAACATGTGTCGCTCCGCCCTTCGGCTACTGCTCGTAGCGTTCGTCGCAGCATGTGCTGCGCCTACCCTGCTGCATGCGCAGCCTGCCGGTTTGGACCCGGAAGCCGCGATGCACTACAGTCTCTACTACGAGAACTTCAAGAACAAAAACTTCGCCGACGCGCTGCCGGATTTAAGGTGGATCCTGGACAACGATCCTGGCTTCCACCGCAAGAAGGACACCAATTTTTCGCGCGGCGTAGAGCTCTTCGAAGGCCTGGCCGAGCTGGAAGAGAATCCCGCCAAAAAAGGCGAGTGGCTTGCCGAAGCACTGACTCTTTTTGACCGCGCAGTACCCGCCATTCAGGAAATCGGTGGCGAAATTGACGAATTCGAATGGGCCCGCGATAAGGGGCGGTTCATCCAGAAACACCTGGACCACCTGGGAGACCACAAGGACGAAGCCGTCGAAGCCTATCGCCGGGCATACGAGTTGGACCCAGCACGGCTTGATCCATACTACCTCGATGTCTTGGTCGGCGACCTGTACGCCAGCGGCGATCTGGGGGTCACTCTGGATTTCTTGCGTGAACTACAGGAGACACGTGGAGAGGAAGCTGGCGTGGAATCACTGGTGCGCAAGTACTTCGTCGTCATTCCGCCAGACGAACAGATCGCGTTCCTCGAAGAGCAGATGGCGGCGAACCCTGAAGACATGGAGGTCATTCAGCAGCTATTCAATCTCTACGACCAAGAAGGATACCACAGCGCGCTGATGCAGCTTGCGCCGAAGATGCTCGAGCTCGATCCCACACCGAGTACGCTGAGAAAGCTCATGCGCCTCTATCGGGAAGACGGTGATAGCTATCAGGCTATCGCCATTTTCGAGCAACTCTCCGAGCTACCCAACGTGAAGCTTATAGCGGAGGATTATCACAGCACGGGCCTTGCACAGCAGGAGATCGAGAATTTCGTCGACGCCCGCACGTACTATCGGAAGGCATTGGAGATCGATCCCACCTTCAAGTACGCTTTGCCCGCCATCGCCAACCTGTACGAGACGGCCACGGGACGATGCGGCATCCAGGATCGTGAGCAATCCGCCGTATTCTGGCTCATTGCCGACGCCTACAGCCGTGCCGGGGACAGCAAAAGCGCAAACCGCATGAGAACGGCATTTCCAACCGCCGAAGACATCTTTTACGTTCAGGCGTGGACAAGCGGAGAGCCGGCACAGGTTAGCTACTCGTGTCGCGGACTTACGATCAGCGGGACGACGACCGTCCGCCAGCGTTAGGTGGCTAAAGACTCAGTACGCAAGCCGGGGCTCCTTATTGGGGGTGCCGGCTTTGTTTTGTGCAGGCCGCACTTTGAACATGTCGGGCAGAATGACGAGCTTCGCCAGCTAAGACAGACCCAGAATCGCTCGCCATGGCGTTCATTCAGCGTATTTCCGCGCGGCAGATCCTTGACAGCCGGGGAAACCCGACAGTCGAAGTTGACGTCGAGACATCCGACGGCGCCATCGGGCGCGCTGCGGTTCCCAGCGGTGCATCCACTGGAGAGCACGAAGCAGTCGAACTACGAGACGATAACGCCGACTCGTATCTGGGCAAGAGCGTCTACCGAGCGCTCGCCAATATCGAAGAAGAAGTGGAACCGCAGCTGCGGGGTGCCCTTGTATACGACCAGATCGCCATCGATCGCCTCCTCGTCGACCTGGACGGCACGCCGAACAAGGCTCGTCTCGGAGCAAACGCCATTCTAGGGGTATCACTGGCCGTCGCCAAGGCTGCCGCACACAGCGTGGGACTGCCCCTCTACCGGTACGTTGGCGGGACAAACGCCTGCAAACTGCCTGTTCCGATGATGAACATCATCAACGGGGGCCGGCACGCCGACAATAAGGTGGATATGCAGGAATTCATGGTCATGCCAGTGGGCGCGGTGGATTTTCCGCATGCGCTGCAGATGGGAACGGAGGTATTTCACCATCTGAAAAAAGTCCTCTACGCGAAGGGATACAACACGTCCGTCGGTGATGAAGGCGGATTTGCCCCAGACCTTGGATCCAACGAAGAGGCTGTAGAGGTCATCCTGCAGGCCGTCGAGAAAGCGGGCTACACGCCGGGTGACGACATATTTATCGCGCTTGATCCGGCGGTCTCCGAAATGACCGTGGACGGCTCGTACGTGTTCTGGAAAAGCGATCCTGACCGCAAGAGATCATCCGAGGAGATGGTCGCACTGTGGGAACAGTGGATTGACCGGTATCCGATCATTTCGATCGAGGACGGCCTGGACGAAAATGACTGGGACGGCTGGAAACTGCTTACTGACACGATCGGCGATCGCGTCCAGCTTGTAGGCGACGACCTCTTCGTCACCAATACAATGCGGCTTCAACGTGGGATCAACGAAGGTGCCAGCAACTCAATCCTGGTAAAACTCAATCAGATCGGTACATTGACGGAAACGCTGGACGCCATCGAACTGGCCCACAAGAGCGGCTTCACGGCGGTCATAAGCCATCGGTCCGGTGAGACTGAGGACACGACCATCGCAGATCTAGCCGTCGCCACGAACGCGAGCCAAATCAAGACAGGATCCTCTAGCCGCAGCGATCGTTTAGCAAAATACAATCAGCTGCTGCGTATCCACGAGCAACTCGCGGACGCGGCCGCGTGGCCCGGCCGTGCGGCCTTCCGCATACAGATACCCGCATCATGAGCCCGCGCCAATCCGACGTGCCGGTACACCGCCTGCGCGCTCCAATCATCGTAACGATCATTGCCGTTGGCGCACTGTGGTTCGCATTCTTCGACAGCTACAGTCTTACGCGGCGTATCCGCTGGCACCGTGAGTACGTTCACCTGACACAAGAAAACGAGCGCCTCCGTCAGGAAGTCAAAGAACTAGAGATCCAGCTCGAAGCCCCGCCGACCGACGAGATGATCGAACAAATCGCGCGGGAACAGTACGGCATGCGCCGCCCGGACGAGACAGTCTATCCAGTAGAAGAGATGCATTAGCCAGCCGATGCTCCAATATGCCGTCGGCCTGGATCTGGGCGGAACGAATATCAAGGCCGCGCTCGTCGAGCGGAAATCGGGCATCATCGCGTCGGAGCGGATCCCCACGGAGGCAGAACACGGAGTGGGCCACGTCCTCGCGCGGATCGAAAACGCCGTCCGTCGCATGCTTCGCAGTGCTTCCGACAAGCACGTTTGCGGCATCGGAATCGGCGCCCCGGGAACTGTCAACCTCCAGCGTACGAACCTCATCCATCCTCCCAACATCCCGGGTTGGACGGTTGTCGACGTACGCGCTGAACTCCAGCGCAGACTCGGCCACCACCTGCACGTTGTCGTAGAAAACGACGCCAATGCTGCGGCGCTGGGATCCGCACATTATGGGACAGGGCGACCGTACGATTCGTTCGTCATGGTGACGCTGGGTACCGGAGTGGGCGGCGCGATCATCTGGAACAACTCGATCTTTCGTGGGAGTACCGGCGCTGCGGGTGAAGTCGGGCACATGACCGTAGACTCGGACGGGCCGGAAGACGAAGCGGGCGTCAAAGGTGCCATCGAGGCATATCTGGGTGTCCGGCATCTTTCGCGCCACGCACGGCGACAGCTTAAAGCATTCCCCGATAGCTGTCTTTATGAAATTGCCGGGGCTGACCTCGTCCGTCTGACGCCGGAAATGCTCTCGAAGGCAGCCTCACGCGGCGACGAAGGCGCACTGAGCGTTCTCGAATGGGCTGGGCAGAAGCTCGGAGCTGTTCTCGGAGCGTGCATAAATCTCCTGGACATCCGAACCATCATCGTCGGAGGCGGCGTGTCGGCGGCAGGTACACTCATACTGGACCCTGCCCGACGCTCGATATTGGCGTACATCAAGCCGGGCATGCGTGATGGCGTAGACATTCTCCGGGAAACCCTGGGGAACAAGGCAGGTATGCTCGGAGCAGCGTATCTGGTCTTCGAGCTCCTCGACCGGCATGCTTCCACGTCCGAGGAATCGTAGCGTACAAGCGCCTCGGAGCCTGTGGCCCATTGCATACTCACTCCTGCTGACGGCCACGGCTTTCCCAAAGGCATCCCTCGGCCAAGACTCTCCAGAGGAAGGACTCCGGGCACCCGTGACGTTCAGCGCGGAGGACTCACTTCTGATCCGGTTCGATTCTGAAGGCGGAGATCGAGGAACACTTCTTGGCAATGCAAAGGTGACGTACGAAGACGCTACCCTAAGTGCGCACTCGATTGAGATTCTCTTCGATCTGAGTGAACTTCGCGCCCACAGTGCACCGCCCGACGCCGGAAACGTTGGACGACCGCAATTCACACAGGGAACTGAATCATTCGGCGGCGAATCACTGGCCTACAATATGGAAACAGGCCGTGGGCGCGTCGTGGCTGCACAGACTCAATTCGACGACGGCTTCATTCATGCCGCGGTCGCCAAAGTTCATGAGGACAGCACGGTCTTTATCCGCGGAGGTCTCTATACAACGTGCAACTGTCTGCCCGGCGAGACTCCCTCCTATTCACTGCGGTCCCGCAGGATGAAAATTGTCGACCGCAAGTGGGTCTTTACTGGCCCAATCCAGCTCTTTCTGTTCAATATTCCTACTCCAGTGTGGCTGCCGTTCGGTTTTCTTCCCTACCAAGAAGGCCGCCGCTCCGGACTCCTAGCCCCCGAATACGGAGAGGATGAAAGAGGCTTTTACCTGCGAAGCTGGGGATGGTACCAGGTACTCGGCGAGACCATGGACCTCCAGCTGCGGGCAGGCATTTGGACGAAAGGCAGCTTTCAGGTCAATCCGGCCTTCCGATATAACCGGCGCGACCGCTATACCGGCGGTCTGAGCATTGACTACCTGCGCGAGCGAAGCGGCGAACGCGACGATCCCGACGTTGTCGTGCGCAACAACGTCAGCATCCGCTGGACGCACAGCCAGACACTGAACCCAAGCGCGAGGATGTCGGCCAACGTCAATCTCACCTCGAGTAATTATCTAAAAACGGTGTCAGACCAGTATGACGACAACGTTCGACAGTCGGTCGGCTCGTCAGTCCAGTATAACAAGAGATACCGCAGCGGACGATCACTTTCGCTCAGCCTGCGCCATAACCAGGTCCTCTCGAGCGGGGCCACGGATTTGACATTGCCCGAGCTCTCGTTGTCACAGCGCACCACAACGCCGTTCAAACATGAAGGCCCTTCTCGCGACGTGCACTGGTACGAGCGCTTCCAATACTCCTATACCGGGCGCATGAAGAACAGCTATCGGTTCCAGCCACTGACCGACACGCAGCTCATCGCCGCGGGAGATACGCTAGCCAACGGTACACCCGTCCAATTCACGTGGTACGAAGCACTCTTTAACCGTCAAAAGTACATACGTGCGACGGGGCGGTCGGACAGTCCCCTCGATTTTCGGGCCACGCACAGAGTACCCATATCGGCGCCGTTCACCATTAATCGTCTGCCGATTCTCGGGCAGATCCGGCTCAACCTTTCGCCCAACTTCAATTTTACCGAGAATTGGTTTCTCGAAACCGAGCGACAGCACGTCGACTCCGATGGAACTCTCACTCGAAGGACCGTGGCTGGATTCTTTTCGCTTAGACAATTCAATACCGGAGTATCGGCCAATACGACAATCTACGGCCTCTTTCCCCTCCGCGCGGGCCGGTATCGCGGGCTGCGCCACACGGTCAGACCCCGAATAAGCTATTCGTACAAGCCTGATTTCAGCTCCGACAGATGGGGCTATTCTCGCGCGGTCCTGAACGAAGACGGCATGCCCGTCATCGACACACTCCACACCGGAGAGCTCATCGAGAGGCGCTTCGAAATTGCCTCCGGAGTGCTCGGCGGCCTACAGCAGGCCGTGTCCTTCTCCGTCGGCAACACTTTTGAAACGAAACACGTCGCTACGGACTCTACCGGAGAGGAAAGAAGCCGAGTCCTTAAGCTCTTCAACGTCGACGTGGGATCGAGTTGGAACTATGCCGCCGACTCGCTCAAAATGGCACCCATACAGCTATCGGCTCGCACGAACGTGTTGGGCAAGCTTAATCTCAATTTATCTTCGACATTTTCTCCGTACGCTCTAAGCGCCGACGGGACGCACATTGTCAACCGGTTCGTTTTTTCCGCACGCCGCTTCGCTTTTGCTCGCATGACGCACGTGAGCCTGCGCGGCAGTTTTCAGCTGCGCAGTCAGGGCTCGGCGCGTGCCGATATCCGCCAGCAGCCGCAGCGTGCAGCCTTTGACCACCAAACGTCGTCCTTGGGACTGAACAATCCATTCGCCTCGCGTGCCTTCGAAGAGCCGGGAGGGTTTTCAGACTGGTCGCTCAACGTCAGCTTCGGGTACCGCATTTCGAAACCCCAATCGAAAGTTATCCGAAGCGCCACCGTCAACACGCGCTTTGATTTCAACCTCACGCCAACGTGGAAGGTGCGAGGGCAGACTGGCTACGACTTCGAGCGCAAAAAAATCGTGACTACAACACTGAACGTCTACAAGGAATTTGAGTGCTGGGAGATGTCCATGTCCTGGATCCCGTTCGGACGCTTCCAGTCCTGGGGCTTCGACCTCCACGTCAAGAGCGGCAAGCTCGCCGAATTCCTGCGCCTCCAGCAACCCAGGCGGGAGCGCGATCGCGGATTTCTTCGCTGAGGCACGTCAGTGGGGCGGGTGCACCCACGCGTTGGCTACACGCTCGAACCCCAGGTGGGAATAAAACCGAGGACTGATGTCCGCACCACGAACCATGACAGTCGTTGCACGGCAGCGATCGAGAACTGCATTGACCAGCCGCCGCCCGATTCCGAGACCCTGAACATCCGGCTCGACGGCCAGATCGCACAAGTAACTGAAGACTACCCTGTCGGTGAGAACGCGTGCGATCCCTACAAGATGCTGGCCTTTCCATGCCGTGAGAACGAGTGACGCGCCTTCGAACATCTCCCAT
>JAAXGO010000094.1 GCA_012267425.1 Rhodothermales bacterium | reverse complement strand
CCAAACAACCGGGACCACCTCACCCGAACGAGTGGCGGCCGGGACTCGCCATGCGGCGCTACGCCAGGATCTGCGTCGGCATACTGGCAGCTGCATCGATCGTCGTCCTGGCCAGTCTGCTTTGACAGGACGACGGGTGCGGCCATCGAGCACCTGTACGCATCGGTATCGGGAACGCCAACCGGGCAGTGCGAGACCCGCATGAACGATCTTCCTGGGCGGGAACTCAGCTGCGTTGCATCCAAATTGGCTTCTGCGGGCATCCATTTAGCAAACGCGGCATTTCGCCGCGTCGCTACACGGGAGAGAAAGGATGTACCGCAGAATGCACGAAGGTCTGGTCCAGCTTGTGGTGGTTGCGCTGATTGGCCTCGCCTATGCTCAGTGCCTGCAACAGTCGTTCGCGATCGTGACGGTCTGAGCCGGGCAGTCGGGCCACCGATAACTCCAGATTCGAAGCACTAATTTCAGGGAGCAACAAATGGAAGGCGACGATCTTGCCGTATTCATTCCGATCATCCTGTTCATCGCCATCGCGGTCGTACTGTGCGTGTTCTCCTACATGCGCCATCGCACCAGCGAGGCCGTCCAGAAAACCGTGCAAACGGCGATCGAGCAGGGTCAGCAGCTCACTCCCGAGATTCTCGAACGGCTCGGGCAGGCGCCACAACGCAGGAAGTTGGAGAACCAGAATCTGGATCTCCGCCGTGGCGTGATCCTGATCAGCGTCGGACTCGGATTCGCGGCTTTCGGGGCGCTGGTCGGCGAGGACGAAGCCGTCCGTCCACTGATTGCAATGGGTTCGCTGCCGTTCCTGGTCGGCGTCGCCTACCTGGGACTGTGGAAACTCGGCAAGTCGGACAAGTCCGGCTAGTACGCCGGGGGCCGCACGCCCGTGGAGCGCCCCGACGAGGAACTCGTTGCCCGCGCCATCGCGACCGGTAATCCCGCGGACTACGACGTGCTGATCCGCCGGTACCAGTCCGATGTGCGCAACTGGCTCCGCCACCTCACGGGCGATCCTTCAAGGGCGGACGACCTCGCACAGGAAACCTTCATTCGAGCGTGGGAACGGCTGCATACGATCAGCGACGGCAAGAGGTTCAAGGCCTGGGTGATGAAGATCGCCTACAACATGTTTCTCTAGGCAAGCCGCCGGCAGGGCAGGGAGGCCAGGCTGGCGGATGCCGTGGGCCGCGAACAACTGGCTGCCGAAAACCACGTCACCTCAAGCCAGGACGCCGCTGTGGCCGACCTGCCCAGGATGCTGGCGATTCTGAAGGAGGACGAACGCGTGACAATGGTCCTTTGCTACGCTTACGGCATGAGTCACCGTGAGATTGCGGAACTGACCGAAACGCCGCTGGGTACCGTGAAATCCCACATTCGCAGGGGCACGGCGCGGATTCGAGAACGCTTTGACCTGGGGAACCGTGCTCATGGATAAGACGGACAGACCCGTAAGCCCTGAAGAGGAAGTGCGCCTTTCGGCAATTTTCGAGACGCTCACTCCGCCCCTGGAAGATGAGGGCTTCAGCGCAATCGTAACGCGGCGCATCAGGCGACGAGTGTTGTTGCGGCGCGTGGTGCTTGGCGCTGCCGTGTTCATCGGAGGCGTGTTGGCACTCGGCCCACTCTTCGAACTGTCGGTCCAGATATCCGGACTGTCCGTCCTGCTTTCCGAGGGCCTGGTTTCAGTGGCCACGAGCTGGAATGACCCGGCCTGGCTGGCACAGAACCGGATGGTCCTGATCCTTGTCGTGCTCGCGGTCGCCTCGCCCGGAGCGGTACGACTGCTGGAACGCTGACAGATCCCAAGGTAGGGAGCACACACACATGATCATGAAGCTTGCGAAGTACTTGACGGCGTCTCTCCTGCTTGTCGGGGCGAACTCGATTGCTCAACAGTCCTATCCCAATATTCCGGGAGAGGTTCTGCTCGATGACGAGCGGGTGGTCGTGCAGCGGTTCAGGCTGGAGCCCGGCGTATGGGAGGGCATTCACGAACACCCGGAGTATCAGCTGGTTATCGTTCTGCAATCATCCGACGAGTTGACGGAGCGTTTCGGCGATACCGAAACCGTCCTGACGATCGATGAAGAACAACGCCAGCAAAGCATGTCGGTGTTCTGGCGTCCCGGGCCCGTGGAGCTCAGCGAGAGGCATGAGACCGGAAACACCGGTACTCGGCCGCTGGAGTGGATCGCGATCACGTTCAAGAGCGATTCGGTCGCGACGGACGATCCTCCGGCGAGGCGTGGGGATGAAGCTGGCGGGCGATGATTCGCGTGAGTCGGGTACCGGGTACGTGTCCGGTAGTCAAATCAGTCATTGGCGCACACCAGTAAGGGTCAATACAATGAGCGATCGCTCCTGAATCGCAATGCCGAGTGGGATTTCAGCTCGCGATCCAACTCTGCCGTTTGAAAAAGTGCTCAGAACGGAGAACGCCCCAATGATCGAAAGAACCCGTAGCCTGAATCGCGCAACGCAGCTGTTCACGGCTGTCGTACTGGTCGGGCTGGTTTCCAGCGGATATGCGCAGTCTTTGGTTGATCCTGCATGGCTTGCAGAGCGGATGAACGAACCGGACGTGGTGTTGCTGCACGTCGGTACGCCATCAGGTTACGCGAGGAGTCATCTGCCGGACGCACGCCTGATTACACTCGCAGATGTCAGTGCGCCTGAGAGTCTCCGCGGGCCTGATCCACGGCCGGAAGATTTGACCGGTCAGCTACTGTTTGAGATTGGCGACGTCGAATCTCTTACACGGAGGCTGGAAGCCCTCGGTGTCACAGACGGTTCCGAAATCGTGCTTTATGGCGAGCCGGATCAGCCGCTGCCGACAACCACGCGTGTCGCTGTTGTGCTCGACTATCTTGGGCTCGGTGACAGTGTTCATTTGCTGAATGGCGGAGTCGACGCCTGGCTCGCTGCCGGCTACGAACTTTCCAGTTCCTCCACGGCGGTTCCTGCTACGGGCTCATTGAATGTCCGGAGGAATGACGCTCTGCTTGCAGATTCGCGTGACGTTGCAGCCGCCATGAACAGTTCCGCTTATAAGATCATTGATACGCGCACGCCTGTTTTTTACAACGGTGAACAGGGAGTTTTCGGGAAGACCGGACGTATCCCCGGTGCTGTCAATCTGCCAATCGAAGGTCTCGCTGATGACAGCGGGCGATTCGACGAAGAACAATTGACGGATGCGTTTCAGAGTGCAGGGATCGACCCGGGCGACAGGCTGATCATCTACTGTCACGTCGGAATGCGCGCGACACAGGCCGTTTTCGCGGCGAAACTGCTGGGCTTCGATGTGCGCCTGTATGATGGCTCGTTCCAGGACTGGGTCACGAACAATCGCGGCGAAATCGAGCAATAGCAGTCGCGGCGACGTTACAACAACGCGACCACAGTTCGGACGAAATTCAATTGAGGTAACAGGAACGCCGCCAGCAGTGTCAGCAAAAGGATAGCCGGGCAGCCGATGAGGTACAGCGGATGAACGCGTTGCCTGGTGATGTAGTCATGAATCACGGGCGCGCTTAGAAAGCCCAGCAAAATCAGAAACGACACTGCCGCCATGGGCAGGCCCGGCAGTTCAAAGCGAGCGATTCGGCCGACGGTCGCCGGAAGCAGGCACAGCATCAGCAGCAACATCAGTCGTCTGTGGATATGCCGATTACGTCGATTCAGGTACCCGAATGTCATCAACACGGCTATCGGCACGACCATCACGACATTGCCCCAGAAGAGCCGGTTGGTCAGCGTGACAAAGGGCTCATCGAGTATGCCGGCGGCGTTTCTGTCACTGGCGGTTTGAAACATCAACACGACAATCTGCACGACCAGAATGACGCCCAAAACCATTCCGGCTATCCCGAGCATTCGGTGCCTTGAGATCTTCGTGCTTCTCACAAATCCCGTCTGAGCGATAAACAACGCCATCCAGAGCGTGGCGATGAAGCCGTGCATATGTTCCAGCGGCCTGGAGGGTCGCTGCTCCATTCCTTCCAGGTGCAGTCGCGGAAGGTCAAAAGAAGCGCCCAGATAGAATGTGGGCGCAAAACCGACGAACACCGCGATCGCCAGAGCCCAGGCCATGTAGAAGTAAAAGTTGTCCCGCTGCTGTGTCACGACAGGGTCCTCATGCGCAGCCGGCCAAATCAATCTGAAACCCATGACCGTCGGTATTCCTGCGGCGAAGTGCCGACAATTCGATGAAAATGCTTGCGAAACACTGCGGGCGATCCGGCACCCACCTGAGAGGCGATCCGCTCAATGCTGTTGCCGGTGTTTGCGAGCAGGTGCTGTGCGCGTCGCATCCGCAGACGCAGTAACCATTGAATGGGCGTATATCCGACCTGTTCCAGAAAGCGTCGATTCAACGTACGCTTGCTCAGCCTGGCGTTCTCCGCAATTGCCTCCAGGTCCAGCGAACGATGCAGGTTCTTCTCCATCCACTCCAGCACCGGCGCGAGTGACCGGTGATCGTGTGAAATCCGATCGTTTACGATGAATTGTGCCTGGCCGCCGCGGCGCTCCAAT
>JAAXGO010000093.1 GCA_012267425.1 Rhodothermales bacterium | reverse complement strand
ACTATCGCAGTAGTTTTATGCATTACCATGAAAGTCTAGATGCGTATCTTGCAGCTGAAAGAGAGCGCCTTAGGCGATTGGAAAGAGATGGATTTCCAGCGTCTGGAAGAATTGTACGAGAACCTCCGCATCATGTGGAGCTTGCGAAAGGCACAGGCCGCTTCCGTGACGATGAATTACGAGTCCGGTCGTCGCTTTGGTGTCTACATCGACCAAGATCCTTTACCGGGAGGTGAGCGGAGGTCCATTCCGGATGGAGCGGATCTTGAAATCGAAGGCATGGGCGTGTTGACGATTCATCCAGGCCACAGGGTGGACGACGGATCGCTGGCGGAAGCTGAGGCTGCATTCAAGCAGGCCCTGTTCGAGGTCGGATGTGGCACAATTGAGGAAGTACGAAAATCCGTGAACCGGAGACGGTCGGCCGAAGAGCGCCACCGCGACGCGGAAGCGCGGTTGAAGGCCGCAGCGCCACAGGGAATTCCGGTGCTCCTAAAGCAACTTGCGGAGCTGCCCGATCCGCCGAAGAGCGATGCTGGGTTGCCCTCGAAACCCGAAGTCGAAAAGCGCAAGAAAGAAGCTGCCGGGACACTTGCCGAAGCCGCAGGTAGGCGTGACATAGAGCAGGCGAAACTGGAGCGAATTCAAAGGGAGGCAGCGTCGTCAACGGCAGCACTCGAGGGTGCCAACGAGCGGGTCGTGCGGGCGTCGTCGGTTCTGAGGAAGATTCCGGATCCGCAGGAAGAGTTGAAGGATAGATTGACGATGTTGGCGCGTAGTAGGGAAGAGCTAGCGGATGCGGAGGACGCGTACGAGTTGAAAGCTGCAAACGCGCCGGACTACGAGTTCGTGGCAGCCAAGCTGAAAAGAGCTCGCTCCGCCGTCGAGGGTGTCAGGTCCCGCGTAAAGGAACTTGACGTGGAGCTCGCACGACTTGACACGTCCGTCAAAATACAGGCTGGCGAGGCAATTGAAGAAGAGTTACTCGATGCGGAAAGCCAGTTCGAAAAGGCAAAGGAACGGCGGGAGAAGGTCCAATTCGAGGCTAAGGTACTTAAGAGACTCGAAGCCGCACTGGAAGATGCCCGGGCATCCGCACGCGAGCAGTATCTCTCTCCTGTCATGAAAGAACTCAACCCCCTTTTCAAGCGCTTCTGGCACGATGCCGACGTTAAGATCGATGAAAAGACACTGCTGCCGAAAGCCTTGGTCCGACAAGGAACGGCTGAAGAATTCGATGTTCTTTCCGGCGGTACGCAAGAGCAGATTGCCCTCTTGGTCCGGCTTGCATTCGGGCGCATTCTGGCCAAAGAGGGGAGGCCGGCTCCGCTGATCTTGGATGACGCGATCGTATACACAGACGATGATCGTATCGAAGCGGTCTTCGATACCCTGACGAAGCAAGCAGACGAACACCAGATTATCGTACTATCCTGCCGGCAAAAGGCGTTCAGAGATCTCGGCGGCGAGTCTCTTCGAATCAGACCCGTCGCGGCGACAAACGCATGACGGAATGTGAGTTCCTGGCAGTTAATTCCGTCGCCTAATTGGCCTGTTCCGTTGGCGTTCCCGGAGGTGGTATCAGTGAATCAGTCGCTACGGGCATTTTCATGAGGCAAGATGATTACGGCCTCCGGCTCTCCGCATCCGATCTCACGCGATTCGTGGCTTGCGAGCACGCGACATACCTGGATCTCTTACACATGCGGGGTGAAGGCCCAGAGCCATCTGAAGCAAGCGAGGATGCCAAACTTGTCAGTGAGCACGGGCTCGCCCACGAAAAGACATACTTGGAGAGGCTAAAGGCGACCGGCAAGGAGGTTGTCCAAATCCCAAGTATGCCGTTCAACGACGCCGTGAAGGTAACCGAGAAGGCGATGTGGGCGGGAGCCGAAGTTATCTACCAGGGTGCTCTGGCCAGTAGCTCGTGGGGCGGCTATCCGGATTTTTTGGAGCGGGTGGAAAAGCCGTCCGCGTTTGGTGCATTTGCCTACGAGGTTGTGGATACGAAACTCAAACGAAGTGTCGCTCCCAGCCACGTATTGCAGCTCTGCCTGTACTCCGACTTATTGGGCGCCGTGCAGGGATGTACTCCCAACTGGGCCCATATAGAGCTCGGCACGGGCGAGCGACACAGTCTGCGCCTGACGCAATACGCCGATTATGTCCGACGAGTACGCTTGCGCTTGGAAGAATTCGTGCAGAAGCCGTACGAGCCGCGGCCGATTCCCTGTGCTGCGTGTGGCTTATGTGCATGGAAAAAGGCCTGCGAAGAGCGCTGGGAGGATGAGGACAGTTTGTTCCAGATTGCGGGGATCACCCGGGGACAGGTCAAGAAGATCGAAGAGGCGGGCACGGGAACGATGCGCGAGTTGGTCTTGCGCCCCGACCGGGTGCCGCGCATGGCTGATTCGACTCTGGAGAAGCTGAAGACGCAGGCGCGTCTTCAGGACGCGCGCAAGAGTGGGGCGCCGACGTATGAGCTGCGCCCGAAAGTGCACGGTAAGGGGTTTTATCTCTTGCCTGCCCCCGATGCAGGAGATCTATTCTATGACATCGAGGGTGATCCGTACTACAAAGAGGGAGAAGTCCAAGGATTGGAATACTTGCACGGTGTGTGGGACGGCGAGCAATTCTTGGCCTTATGGGCGCACAATCTTGCCGAAGAAAAGAAGAAGCTGAAGGAGCTGTTCGACTTTTTCTTAGAGCGCATAGACCAGCATCCTGAGGCTCACATCTACCATTACGCGCCGTACGAAATTACTGCCTTACGCAGGCTAACTATGCAGCACGGCTTCGGCGAGGAGCAGATGGACCAGTGGCAACGCGAGCGCCGTTTCGTGGACCTGTATGCCGTGGTTCGCGGCGGCGTCTTCGTGTCTGAGCAATCGTACTCTATCAAGGACATGGAGGCATTGTATGACGTGTTGCGTGAGGGAGACGTAACGACTTCCGGTGGGTCTATCGTTGCCTACGAAAAGTGGCGCAATAACCGTGACGACGCGATTCTAGAAGAACTGGAGGGTTACAATAAAACCGACTGCATTTCTACCGAGAAGCTGAGGAACTGGCTGCTCACGATTCGACCCGAAATCGCCTGGGCGGACCCTAGTGAGCCGGAAACGGAGTATATCTCAGAAGAGGACAGTAAACGCCAGAAGCTGCTCGAGTTACTGAGCCATTCAGGACTTCCTCGGGCTCGTCAGAATCTGCTGTACAACCTTGCCGCCTTCCACTGGCGGGAGAGCAAAGTGCCGGCATGGGCGGTATTTGATGCCCGTGGCAAAGAGCATGAAGAGCTTCTGCGTGACTTGAACTGCCTGGGTGGTCTGCAGGCAGTCGGGCGGCAGAGCCCGGTCAAGCGTTCGGTAGCGCGCACGTACCGGTATCCCGAACAGGAAACGAAACTGAAGATAGATGACAGGGCGCAGTTTGCCAGGGATGACAACAAGTTTGGCGCGGTGACGATTCTCGCAATGGATCGCAAGGCCAATACCGTCACGCTGAAAATGGGGCCCAAAGCAGGCCGGTTCCTTCCCGACTCACTTGATTTGCTGCCCAATTTTGCCATCCCAACATATGGAATACAACAGGCAATCAAAGGAGTCTTGAATGACCAGTGCGGTCGCAAGTCCAACCGTGCAGCTGAGGATCTTCTCTCTCGGAGTACCCCACGTTTTACGGGATCGTCACCCCTTCCCTTCACGGACACAACCGATGTAGTCAGAGGATTAATCGCGGCCACCCGTGCGATGGATAACACCGTACTTCCGGTCCAGGGGCCGCCGGGAACGGGTAAAACCTACGTCGCGGCCCGCGCAATCTGCGCACTTATCAAAGACGGCTGCCGCGTCGCCGTCACGTCCAACAGCCATGCTGCAATCCTAAATGTGTTGAGGGCCTGCGTGGACGCCTTGCGCAAGCGCGATGTCGACCTAGATCTGAACAGCGTTTGCATCGCGCACAAGCCAGGCAATAGCAGAGGTCCGTTACGTAAAGGTGATGAATACATCGAGACCGTGAAGCAATACTCGGACTCGATCATCGGCGACGCTCATATTTTGGGCGGAACGGCCTGGATGTTTTCGAGAGAGGATTTCAGGGATACGTTTGATTACCTGTTCGTCGACGAGGCTGGCCAGGTGTCGCTTGCCAATCTCGTCGGCATGTCACACTGTGCCCGCAACCTCGTGCTTATTGGTGATCCCCGTCAACTGCCGCAGGTTATCCAGGGCACGCATCCGCATCCTGCGAACCTGTCGTGCCTTGAATACATACTGGGTGACACGCAACTGGTCGAGCCGGATCGCGGGGTCTTTTTCCCGTTTACGTGGCGTATGCACCCGGATTTGTGTCGGTTTATCTCGATGCAGTTCTATGAGGGGCGTCTGCGGAGCCATGAGTCAACAACACGGCAGGCTATAACTGCCGAAGGGCTTCCAAGCGCAGGTGCTTTTCGGTGTTCCGTTCAGCACGAAGGCCGCAGTCAAAGGAGCGACGAAGAGGTCAAGGCGATCACGGAGACGATCAAGCGGCTCCATGTCGGAAAGTGGACTGGCAAGAACGGCGACACGCGGAGGCTCGAATCGGACGACATCATCGTAGTAGCCCCCTACAATGCTCAGGTCAACGCGCTTTCGAACGCGCTGCCGGGGATTCGTGTCGGGACCGTTGACAAGTTTCAGGGGCAGGAAGCACCAGTTGCCCTCGTGTCAATGACTACTTCGTCCGCCGAGGACATCCCTCGTGGGATCGATTTTCTGTTCTCTAGGCACCGGCTTAACGTGGCAGTTAGCCGAGGCAAAGCACTGAGCCTGGTGTTTGCCTCACCGAAGCTGATGCAGACTCCGTGTTCAACCGTGGAGCAGGTACGCTTGGTCAACGCACTTTGCGCGTTGCCTAGCCTGCCCACGTCGGGAGATCTGGACAAGAGACCGTCCCAACCGAGGTAGAGGCGGAACTCCCGCCCGGGTACGGAGGATTGTTTTGAGATCTCATGCTCTGCCGCTTTGGCAGCTGCCGCCGCTCATTTCGTGCTCACGAAGCGATCAGACCGCGTACCACGTTGCCGTGTACATCCGTTAAGCGATACCGTCTCCCCTGATGACGGAATGTCAATCGCTCGTGATCAATGCCCAACAGGTACATGACAGTCGCCTGAAAATCGTGGATGTGAACCGGATCGCGTGTGACGTTGTAGCCAAGCTCGTCGGTTTCTCCGAACGTCGTTCCTTTCCTTACGCCGCCCCCTGCCATCCACAGCGTAAAGCAGCGTGGATGGTGGTCGCGCCCGAAATTGTCCTCAGTCAGCTGGCCTTGAGAATAATTGGTCCGACCGAATTCTCCGCCCCAGATCACCAACGTATCGTCCAATAGTCCACGGCGCTTTAGATCGATGACAAGCGCTGCTGATGCACGGTCGGTTTCCTTGGTCTGCTGTCTGATGCCGGCAGGCAGACCACCATGGTGGTCCCAGCCTTGGTGATAGAGCTGAATGAAGCGGACTCCCCGTTCGGCGAGGCGGCGAGCCAAGAGGCAGTTGGCGGCGAATGTGCCCGCATTGCGGGCGTCGTCGCCATAGAGCTCAAATGAGCTTTCTGGTTCGTCACTCACGTCCATGACTTCCGGCACCGAGGTCTGCATGCGGAACGCCAATTCGTACTGAGCAATTTTTGCTTCGATTTCCGGATCCTCGAGCGTGTCGTGCTGCAATTCCTGCAGCCGCCGCAAATAGTCCATGTGGCGCCGCCGGTCTTTCTTGCCGATGCCGGGCGGGTTGCTCAGGTAGAGTACGGGGTCTTTGCCCGTGCGAAACTGCACGCCCTGGTGCCGCGATGGAAGGAATCCGTTGCCCCACAGGCGGGCATACAGCGGCTGTCCCATTTTGTCCTTCGTTACGAGGACGACGAAGGTGGGGAGATTGTCGTTTTCGGAGCCGAGTCCGTAGCTGAGCCAGGATCCCATTGATGGGCGCCCGGGTTGCTGGGAGCCACTTTGCAGGAAGGTGACTGCCGGATCGTGGTTAATCGCCTCGGTGTACATTGACTTGACGAAGCAGAGCTCGTCGACGATCTGCGACGTGTATGGCATGAGATCGCTTACCCAGGCGCCACTTTGGCCGTGTTGCCGGAATGCGAATGGTGTGCCGACCATCGGAAATGTCTTCTGACCTGCTGTCATTCCCGTAAGGCGCTGTGTTCCGCGTACCGACGGCGGCAGCTCCTCGCCGTGATGGCGCCTCAGTGCAGGCTTGAAGTCGAACAAGTCTAGTTGAGATGGGGCTCCGCTCTGAAGGAGGTAAATAATCCGCTTGACTTTCGCCGGAAAATGAGTCGCACCGAGTACACCTCCGGGAGGAGGTAGGGCTTTGGTAAGCGCGTCGAGCGGATTGATGAGCGACGCGAGCGTAGCAGCGCCCAGGCCGAGCGTGGTCCGCGTCAGGAAATCACGTCGTGAGTAGCGTGCGTCGTAGTTGTGGCATTCGTGCATCGGCGATGCGGAAAGAATGGGTGGATCTACCGCTTTGTGTAGGCCTCGTCATGGTTTATGATGACGCCCGCCACCATGGCCAGAGCGGCAGTGGTGGTCTTGTCCAGCGACGTGTCGCGCGGTCTTTCGCCGACGGTGAAGAGCGAGTCGGCGTCCGCCGGCTTATGAGCAAAACGTACATATTCCTCATCGTACAGATCATGCAGGAGCTCTATTTCTGCGGAGGAAGGACGACGTCCCGTGGCGAGGCGGAAGCCGTGAGAGATCTGCTGCTCGACGTCTTTGCCTCCTTCGTATTGCATACGCTCGGCCAGGATGCGCGCTGCCTCGACGTACTGCGTGTCGTTGAGCAGCACCAAGGCCTGTAGTGGCGTATTGGTCTTCTGCCTTTGCACCATGCATGTCGTACGGTCCGGCGCGTCGAAGACGGCCATGGCGGGAGGAGGCGACGTCCGGCGAATGAACGTGTAAAGGCTTCGCCGGTAGAGGGCGTCGCCCTTGTCCGGCTCATATCTCAGAAGAAAATGGGAAAAGTTACCCTTTTCGATCCACAGGCCCGGCGGTTGGTATGGCTTGACGCTCGGGCCGCCGACGTGTGAAACGAGGAGCCCGCTGGCTGCCAGTGCATTGTCGCGAATCATCTCGGCCGGCAGTCGGTGACTCGGGCCCCGCGCGAGCAGCACGTTGGACGGATCGCGTGAAAGAAGTTCACTATCGACAACGCTTGACTGTCTATATGTTGCGGACAAGACGATCGTCCGCAAGAGGTTCTTCACGTCGTAGCCCGACGCGACGAATTCGGTCGCCAGGTAGTCAAGAAGCTCCGGGTGCGTTGGAAGCGCCCCCTGACTGCCAAAGTCTTGCGGAGTCGAAACGAGCCCCTGTCCGAAAAGCATCAGCCAGTAGCGGTTGACGGTTACTCGAGCGGTCAGTGGGTTGTCGGCGGCGAAAAGCCAGTGAGCGAGACCGAGGCGGTTGTGTGGCAGACTGTCCGGAAATGCTCCCAAGGCTGCTGGGATGCCAGGCTCCACACGTTCCGACCGTTGGTCGTACGCGCCCCGGACGAGCACGTACGTCGGTCGCGGCTCCGCCATCTCTTCCATAACCATGACCTCAAGCGGATCATCGAGCAGCGCTTGCTCGGCCTCCCGTGCTTCTTCAAGGTCCTGCAAGATGCGCCGATACGTTTCGTCATTGAGATTCAGGTACGCTTCGAGGCGTTCAGACTCGGACTTGGCCGGTTCCGCGCCCGCCAGAAGCGCGACTTCCATTGCGGTCAGTGCTCGGTCATACAGGCGGATGTCATCCATCTCGCCTCTAAAGATGCCGTCGTTGCCACCGAAGGCCCGATAGCTGCGGGCGACACGAATGGGAAGGTCCGTTGGTTCGTAGGCCACATTGACCGGATAAATGCTCTTGTAGAGCCGGTCGTACTCATGGACGACAGGCATCTCGGTGCCGTTGAGGAAGATGCGTAGTCCGTCAGCACGGCTGGAGCCGTCATAGGTAAGCGTAACATGCGTCCACTCACCAATCGACAATGCCGCGTCGGTCCGCACGTGGAGGTAGTTGTGCGGCAGCGCATGGATGAGCCGCGCCGAAACGTGATCCAGACTGTCGGCAAAGAGCTCCCAACCGCGCCAGTAGGTATTCTTTTGATTGGCGTTGCCGAGGAATTTTGAATAGGTGCCGCCTTCATGGGGTCGGATCCAAAGAGCAGTACTGAACGGTGTCGTACGCTCAAAGAGACCGGCTTGCTTGAGCGCGAGAAAGTCGTAATCGTCGTCGAAGCGGAAGGCATTTCCTCTCTGTCCGGGGACGGTTTCGATCTTGCCGTTAACCTCTCCGGTACTGCCTCCGGTAAGGTTGGGCGTCGTACTTCCGTCGATTTCGTCCAGAGGGTAGTGGTGCACAAGCCCACGTGCCAGCGACGATTGCGTTTTTAGTCCGACCAGATGGAAGCCCTCTTCGCGTACGGCGGCTGCACGCTTGGCCAGTGTTCGTTCTTTTTCTTCGATGTCTGCCCGGATCTCGCTAAGGGCCGCTTCTTCCTCAGGTGTATGGAGCGTCAGCATTGGGCCGGCGTTTCGATCGTCACCGGTCATGCCGAGCTCTTTCACATTGTTGAAAAAGGCCGCGAGTTGATAGTATTCCTTCTGCGAGATGGGGTCGAACTTGTGATCGTGGCAGCGGGCACACTCCATCGTCATGCCGAGAAAAGCCGTTGTCGTCGTGTTTGTCCTGTCAACAACGTATTCCGTGCGGTATTCTTCGTCGATGACGCCGCCTTCCGCCGTCATGGGGTGATTGCGGTTGAAGGCAGTGGCAAGGATTTGTTCGCGTGTGGCATCGGGCAGCAAGTCACCCGCGAGCTGCCACGTCACGAACTCGTCGAAGGGCATGTTCTCGTTAAACGCGTCGATGACCCAGTTCCGCCAAGGCCACATCGTGCGGATGCCGTCGGCATGGTAACCGTGGCTGTCTGCATAACGGGCCACATCCATCCACTCGGTTGCCATCCGTTCGCCGAATGAGTCCGAATTCAGCAGGCGGTCAACCGTGCGCTTGTAGGCATCCGTGCGGTTGTCCTCAAGAAACGCGTCGATTTCTTCGATTGTCGACGGTAGTCCGGTCAAATCCATCGTCACGCGGCGTAGGAGACGCTCTCTGTCGGCCTCCGGGGAGGGTGTCAACCCTTCGCGTTCGAGGCGGGCAAACACGAAATGGTCCACCGGATTGATTGCGCCCGATGCGTGCGGAATGGAGGGCGGTTTGGGTGTCGTGAATGCCCAGTGCGGTTTCCATTCGGCGCCTTGGTCGATCCATCGCGCAATTAGGACTTTTTCGTAGTCCGACAGCTTAAGATTCGATTCCGGCGGGGGCATCATTCGCTCCGGGTCGTCCGCTGTGATACGTTTGATGACCTTACTGCGTCGCAAGCTGCCCGGCACGATTGCACGGCCTCCTGACGTCAGGCGGGTGTACAGCGCACCTGCTTCGGTGTGGAGCCTGAGATCGGCCTGGCGTGCATTGTCATCGGGCCCGTGGCATGCATAGCAGCGGTCCGACAAAATCGGTTTAACGTGAAAATTGTAGTCCACTCGCTCGGGCAGGCGAGCGAGGATTGCCGGATCGGTAGAGACGGACGAATTGCAGGCTGTGAGAAGGGCCAGCAGCACTACGAGGACGTACGAGTACTTCGATGTCTTGAGGCTGCAACACATAGTCAGTCAAAGAAAAATATGCTTTGTAGGCCCTAATTGAATGACATGCCGCGCAGACGAAGTCGGTCCGTAGGGTGGAGAAGCGGGACTACGCCCGGTAGCGATTTGGGCTTCGCCGTCTTCGGCAAACCTTCCGATGAAGACCAAAATAGGTTATGCGGAGCGGATTTAGCGATCGCAGGTGTGGTGCTTCGCTTAAAGCGGCTTTCATTCTTGCCGCAAGAAGCGCTCGCGCCGAGAACGGACGGTCGACATTTCAAGGGACATGACCTTTTCCTGTCCGTTTCGCTTGAATTCGATCACGGGCATGTACCAGCGCGTTGTAGTGAACACGTCGCCGGTGACATGTTGAAGCGTCGTAGAGCCGGAACGTCGTTGCAGAGCGCGAAGCTGCCCGTCTTCAAGAATAATCGTTACGGAGGCCTCCAGATCGGGACTCCAGTATTTGCCGGCGTAAGCAGTCATGTCGCCGACATCGGTTTCTGGCACTCTCGGCGCCACAGCTTTGCGGAACATGATTTCTTGCGCTCGCCCGCCACTGGTGCCTCGGAAGCGAACCGAATCGCCATAGGCCTTGACGAAGAAGGTGGTTTCTGCCAAGGGTATCATGGGGTGCTCAGGCTCATTGG
>JAAXGO010000092.1 GCA_012267425.1 Rhodothermales bacterium | reverse complement strand
ATGGCGGATAGAGCACGGTCGTATAGCTCCTAACCTGAATTCCGCTGGAACTTCGGTTTAGTGGTCGAGGATGTGGTATGTGGTAGTTGTGCCGCATCACCAGTACGTGGAAGGCGTCCCGCGGTCGCGCCGAGCACCTACCGTGCAAGGACGATCTTTCTGCTGTCAGCTACGTTGCCTCCGTAAGCAAGGCGGAGGATGTAGACCCCTGCTGCCAGCGGCTGGCCGTCGTCCCCGACGCCGTCCCACACGCTTTCGTGTTCTCCATGGCCGACCCGGCCGTTTACGAGTGTACGCACCCGTCGGCCGTGGACGGTAAAGACCCCCAAGTCGACGGCAGTTGCTTCACGGAGAGCGTATCTGATGGTGGTAGATTTACGGAACGGATTAGGATGGTTGAAAAGGAGACCCGATGCTTCGTCAGGCAGGTCTGATTCCACGGTACCAGTATTGGTCGGAGCAAACCGGTGAATCTTTCCGTCGAATGCCAATATGTAGAGTTCTCCGTCCTCGTCAACGCCGAATGACGAAATACTGAGGCTCGTGTTGACGAGCAATTCGGGGTCAGTTGCCTCCTCTCCGTCGTATTCAAGCGCCCAGATACGCCCGTTGACATAGTCCGCATA
Organism: Rhodothermales bacterium; assembly: GCA_012267425.1. GTDB lineage: Bacteria > Bacteroidota > Rhodothermia > Rhodothermales > Bin80 > Plut-88865. The sequence continues at coordinate 22,368 of JAAXGO010000092.1, read as the reverse complement.
CACATATTTGCCGACGAGTTCTGGCATTGTCGGGCCCCGATAGACGAAGCCACCAGTGACAGATTTTGGCGACCCTCCGTGGGCGTACTCTGCAATCGGCACTGTGAGCCCCTCACGATCGCATCCGTGACTCGGACTGAAGCAATGGTCGCCCTCCATGGTGTTCCATCCGTAATTGTTGCCGTTTTCGATGACGTCAATCTCCTCGTAAGCATTTTGTCCGACGTCGGCGGCGTAGAGCGTCCCCGTTTCGGAATCGAAACTGAAGCGCCACGGGTTGCGCAGCCCATGGGCGAAGATTTCCTCTTTATAGTCAGACGTATTGTCGACGTAGGGATTGTCATCGGGTATGCCGTACTCCATGTCCTCGGACGAGTCGTCGACATCGATCCGAAGAATGGACCCGAGAAGTGTCGTTAGGTCCTGCCCGTTCTCGTATGGATCGTTCGCACCGCCGCCATCTCCAAGCCCTATGTACAGGTAGCCGTCAGGCCCGAAAGCGATCTGACCACCGTTGTGGTTCCCCGCGGGCTGATCGACAGTCAGCAGTATTTTTTCGCTCTCACTGTCGGCGCGGTCCGGATCGCTTTCGAGCACAGTGTAACGGGCCAATACCGACCGCCTTGGAGAAGACGCACTGTGGTACACGTAAAAGTATCCGTTCGAGGCATAGTCGGGATGAAATGCTAGCCCGAGGAGTCCTTCCTCGTTCCCCTGATCACGTACGCGATTTTCGATGTCTAGAAACGTCGTTTCGACGGGTGTGACGTCGTTCTTGTCGAAAATCGTGATCACGCCACGCTGTTCGACTACGAACAGACGTCCCGTGCCGTCTCCGGCATGCTGCAGATCCACCGGACGCGTGAACTGGAGGCTTGGGAAGGCTACCTCGATTTCCATGTTGCCTTGAGCTTGGACATCCGGCACCTGGCAGCCTAGAAGGACGACCAGACTGTATGAGAGGGTGTGAATTCGCATTATGTCCGTATCGTTTGTATAAGACTCACAGCCAGCGTTTGACTACACGGCCACATCGGTGTTTCGCATCGAGTGAGGTCAATAATTGTGCATCGCTCTTCGCCGTGTTCATGCCGGAGCTTCAGTATACTTGGAGGTGTCCACAGCGCTCACCTAACCCGCAGGCAGTATGCTTCGCCTGATTCTCGTCACCGCATTGTTTTTCTGCGCCTCTACTCTCTACGGACAGGTCCCAGAAATTCTTACGCTCGCGCTCGACCGATACCTGGAAATGGAGACCATCGCCGATCCCCGCATTTCCCCGGACGGCATAGAAGTCGTTTACACACGTGGTTGGATAGACAAAATGAACGACCGCCGCGCATCCAGTGTGTGGATCGTGGGCGCGGATGGCTCGAAGAACCGATTCCTCGTCGAGGGATCTAACCCGCGCTGGTCGCCCGATGGCTCACGGATAGCCTATACGGCGGATAAGGACGGCATGCAGTTATTCGTGCTGTACAAGGACGTTCCGGGACCTGCGACGCAGATTACGCGCTTGGAGCACTCGCCGTCAAATGTCGCATGGAGTCCGGACGGCAAGTCGATCGCGTTCACGAGCCTGGTACCCACGAGCCATGAGTGGTCCGTCGCAATGCCGGCAAAGCCGGAAGGTGCAAAGTGGACCGCCGCGCCACGAATCGTTGAATCGTTAGTATATCGCCGCGATCGGGTGGGATTCTATGAACCTGGATACACGCATGTGTTCGTAGTCCCGGCATCGGGAGGAACGCCTCGGCAGCTTACTTCTGGCGACTGGCATCACGGGCGCGGTGGGATTGCGTGGACGCCGGACGGGCAGGAAATACTTTTTAGTAGCCTGCGTGAGCCCGATGCGGACTATACTTGGCGGGAATCGGAGGTCTATGCCGTTGACGTTGAAACGCGCGACATCCGACAGCTGACTTTCCGAAGAGGACCAGACACACAGCCTGCAGTGTCTCCAGACGGCAGGTATGTCGCCTACACTGGGTACGATTTCTCGGACGATACGTACATTGCGGCCCGTCTCTACGTGATGACCATCGACGGTGCAGATTCACGCGCTCTGACGGCCGATTTGGACCGGTCGCCCCGCGGAATCGAATGGGCCGACGACAGCTCGGGCATCTTTTTTACTGCCAACGACCGCGGGACCCGCAACCTGTATTTCGCACCCTTGACAGGAGACGTTCACGCTCTTACACAGGGTACGCACATGTTAACCGTGTCCGACGTGAAGGCGGGGCGCGCTGTCGGCATTAAATCGTCGCCGCACGAGTCATCGCTCTTGGTCTCATTAGATATTTCCGATCCCGAAATCCAAACCCTTCTCGACGTGAACGAGGACGTACTGGGCACGATCGATCTGGGTGATGTTGAGGAAATTACCTACCAATCCGAGGACGATCTGGAAATACAAGGCTGGATTATCAAGCCGCCGGACTTCGATCCAGGCAAGAAGTATCCGCTCATCCTCGCGATCCACGGTGGTCCGCACGGGATGTATCACGTTGGCTTCAATTTTGCGTGGCAGTACCACGCGGCGAAGGGTTACGTGGTCCTCTACACGAATCCTCGCGGCTCGTCCGGCTACGGCAGCGCGTTCGGGAACCTGATAAAGCGAGCATATCCAGGTAAGGATTATGGCGATCTCATGCGTGGCGTGGACGAAGTCATTTCGCGCGGGTACATCGACGAAAACAACCTGTTTGTGTACGGTTGCAGTGGCGGGGGCGTCCTGACTTCGTGGATAGTGGGGCAGACGCACCGTTTCGCTGCAGCGTCGGCCAACTGTCCGGTTACCAACTGGCTTTCGTTCGTCGGTACGACGGATGGTGCGACGTGGTATTACAATTTTGACAATTTGCCGTGGGAAGACCCGGCGGAACATCTCCGGCGATCGCCTCTGATGTATGTCGGCAACGTGACGACGCCGACGATGCTTATGACGGGTGTCAAGGATTTGCGTACGCCGATTTCGCAGACGGAAGAGTACTATCAAGCACTCAAACTCCGCAAGGTGCCTACGGCCATGGTCCGGTTCAATGAAGAATATCATGGCACGTCGTCCAAACCGTCCAATTTCTTGCGTACGCAGCTGTATCTGCATTATTGGTTCAACCGGCACGCGCGCATCTCAGAAGTGGGCCGGTAGGTATTTTCTCGCGGTATGATTACCCATCCCGTAGCAGTTTTTCTTGTCTTGGCGGTCGTGGTCTGGGTATCGATCCGTCTCGAGGCGCGGTATACGCTTTGTAGATCGCTCAGCGCGGCTTTGCTAGGTATTCTGCTCGCCATGGTGCTCTCGAACGCGGGCATTATTCCGGGTACGAGTCGGGCGTATGACTATCTGACTGATCCCGGCGTCAGTCTCGGTATTGTTTTGATTCTACTGAGTGTGGATGCGCGCACGGTGTTGAAGGCAGGCCCGATGATGTTGGCGGCTTTCGGCCTCGGTGCGCTGGGAACGGCGGCGGGGTCCTTTGTGTCGGCCCTCGTATTTGCCCCAATGGTGGGACCGGAGACGTGGAAGCTCGCCGGACAGTTTACGGGGACATACACTGGCGGAGGCGTCAATTTCGCGGCACTCGGGCAGGCATTCGATACGAGTAGCGAAGTGTTTTCAGCCGCAATTGCCGCGGACGTTCTCGTGACGGCACTCTGGATGATGTCTTGCTTGGCGGCGCCCGTCGTGTTCGGACGTTCCAAGCCGTCGCTGAAAGTGCGGACACATGCCGAGCCGGGCGATACGATGACGCTTGAAAAGGCCCTCTACTCCAGCGGCATGCCGATGAGACTCTCTGATGCCGGGGCCTTGGTCGTCATCGCCGTGGGATCCGTCTGGGCAGCCGGCAAGCTGCAGGCGCTCATTCCCTTGTTGCCAGATGTGCTGTGGTTGACTACGATTGCCCTTGCGGTCGCACAGATTCCGGCCGTCAAGCGGCTCAGCGGAGCAGCGATGTGGGGGTATTACTTGCTGCTCTTGTTTCTGTCCACGAACGGGGCGCAGTCTGTCATCACGAGTATCCTGAAGGTCGGGCCGGCTGTGTTGTACTTCGCCATTGGCACTGTATTGCTTCATGGTGCCGCCATTTTCGGTCTCGGGCGTCTCTTTCGGATTGAGCTTGCGACGCTCGTAGTCGCGTCGCAAGCCAACGTTGGTGGACCAGCCTCGGCCATGGCGCTTGCGACGGCGCGTGGCTTTACCGACAAACTGCTCCCGGGCGTGGCCGTCGGACTACTGGGTTATGCCGTCGGAAACTACTCGGGCTTTCTGATCGGTGCACTCGTGCGCGGCATCGTGGGGTGAGATGCTCGCTATTGCAGCTCGGAGAGAGAATCAGTTTCACGGTCGATCGGTTAAGCGACCGCTTCCCGCATCCACTCCAATCGCTTAATGGACAGGCGCCCCATCTCGCTGCGTTCGACCTGGCGCGAAGCTCGCCGCTTACTGTGGGCGCATCGGGCTAAGCTGTCGATCGGCTTCGTACTGATGGTGGTCAATCGCTTGAGTGGATTCGTGCTTCCGGGGAGTTCCAAGTGGCTGATCGACGAAGTCATCGGCAATGACAGGATGGAGCTCCTCATGCCGCTGGCCCTTGCCGTTGGTTTGGCGACCATTCTGCAGTCTACGACATCGTATTTGCTGTCGCAGGTGATCAGTGTGACGGCTCAGAGGGCAATCATGGACATGCGCAAGCGGGTACACGATCACGTGGTCCGACTGCCGGTCCGATTTTTCGACGACACGAAAAGCGGTGTTTTAATTTCGCGCATCATGTCGGATGCGGAGGGCATACGCAATCTGGTCGGCACCGGTATCGTGATGCTTGTCGGGGGTGTGTTTACGGCCGTTTTGGCATTCGGCGTGCTCGTCTATCTGAACTGGCGCATCACGTTGGTGACGCTCGTTATCCTGGCAGTCTTTGGCAGCGTGATGGCGTACGCATTCCGGAGGCTCCGGCCGATTTTCCGCAAGCGGCAGAAAATCAACGCCGATGTTACAGGGCGTCTGGGCGAAACGCTTAGCGGCATCCGCATTGTGAAGGCGTATGGCGCGGAACAGCGGGAGCAAGGCTCCTTCGAGAATGGAGTCGAGCGCCTGTTTCGGAACATCGCCACCTCGATTACGGGCGTGTCGGCGACCACTGCCTTCGGCACGTTCGTCATCGGTGTCATCGGAGTAGTCATGGTTCTCATGGGAGGGCGCGCCATTGCGTCTGGAAGCATGACGCTCGGCGATTTTGTGATGTATATTTTTTTCGTGGGTGTACTGGCCGCACCCATCGTGCAGATGGCCAACATTGGCACGCAGGTGACCGACGCGTTTGCAGGGCTGGATCGCATCCGCGAACTGCTGAAGCACGAAACGGAGGACGCAGAGGACGAAAAGCGAGCACCGCTGGACCAGCTCAAAGGCGATGTGAAGTTCGAGCGCGTGTCCTTCCGCTATGAGGAGGACGTCCCGGTGTTGAAAAACGTCTCGCTGCACGCGAGGGCCGGTACAACGACGGCCTTGGTCGGCTCGAGCGGATCGGGTAAGAGTACGCTGGTCAGTCTCATTATGGCGTTCAATCGCCCGGACAAGGGTCGAATTCTCCTTGACGGCAAGGATCTCTCTGAGCTTCGGCTCAAGGATTTTCGATCATACCTCGGCGTCGTGTTGCAAGAGAATTTCCTTTTTGATGGCACCGTGGAGGACAACATTCGATTTGCACGTCCTAGTGCGGGGCGGGAAGAGGTGGTACGTGTGAGCAAGATCGCGAATGCGCATGCATTCATCGAAGGCTTTCTCGACGGGTACGATTCCGTGGTCGGAGAGCGGGGCATCAAACTCTCAGGCGGCCAGAGGCAACGCATTGCCATTGCCCGGGCCATCCTGGCTGATCCTCGCTTGCTCATCCTGGATGAAGCAACCTCCAGCCTGGACAGCGAAAGCGAGGCACTCATTCAGGAAGGATTCAAAAATCTGCGGAGGGGTCGGACCACGTTTGTCATCGCACACAGGCTGTCGACAATTCGGAGTGCGGATCAGATCCTCGTCCTGGAAGAGGGTGAGATCGTAGAGTGCGGTACGCACGATGAGCTTATGGAGGTGGGCGGGCGCTACCGCGAACTGCACGATCAGCAGTTTCAGTACGAGCAGAACCTGTTCATCAATCCCGGCGAGGATTTTATACCAGAGCCCGCCCCGGCACCGAAGGCCGAGCGGCGGAGACGAACTAACTTGAACTGGCGGAGCTGATGCGTTTTGCGTGTGATCGTGCTCGTGAAAAACACGTCTCTGAGTATTACTACGTGGGACCGTGCAGAGATCTCTCAGCAGACGTCCAAGATGGGATGCGCACGTTGAATGGCTCCGTGAGATTGTCTACACATGGGGCATTCGATGACACCGTCGACTATCTTGAAGCGCACAGATGGAGGACGAAGGCTCACCATCAGGGGTAGTGTATCGGATTGCTGATCTACTTGTATTTCTAGGACAGTACACTAGATAGTGCGGCATGTTAGCATGCAATTCAGATTGATTCTGCTCCTTCTCTTTCTCCTCGCGGAGTGTAGCTCCAATAAGGAGGCAGCGACACGAAGCAGGCCACCGAACATCGTCATTATTCTGGCAGACGATTTGGGCTACGGAGACCTCGGAACCTACGGACATCCGACGATCCGCACTCCCCATCTGGATGGGATGGCTGCCGAGGGCATGAAATTCATGCAGTTCTATACGGGGGCCTCCGTCTGTACACCCAGCCGTTCGGCACTCTTGACGGGCCGACTACCGGTGCGCAGCGGGATGGCAGACAACGCGATACGTGTCATTTTTCCGCCATCTGAGGGCGGTCTTCCCTCCAGCGAGATTACTATCGCGGAAGCACTCAAAAAGGAGGGGTATGCGACGGCGGCGATCGGTAAGTGGCATCTAGGCCATCGAGAAGAGCATTTGCCGACGAGTCAGGGATTCGACCAGTATTTCGGAATCCCGTACTCGAACGATATGAGTCCGTCCATGACTCCGCAGGGTCGGGCACGTGAATATCCTCCACTTCCGCTCATGCGGGATGCAGAAACGATAGAAGAAGAACCCGACCAGCGCCAGATTACGCGTCGCTATACGGAAGAAGCTGTGCGGTTTATCGAGGAGAATCGAGACGGACCATTCTTTTTGTACGTGCCCCATACGTTTCCACATATTCCACTTTTCGCTTCGGAGGCTTTCGAGGGAAACAGTCCTCGCGGCCTGTATGGCGACGTGGTTGAAGAACTCGACTGGAGCGTGGGGCAGATTCTTAAGACGCTACGTGACTACGATCTGGCAGAAACTACGCTCGTCGTTTTTACGAGCGACAACGGCCCGTGGCTGACCGAGCACCTTGAAGGCGGTTCCGCCGGTCTTTTGCGCAATGGCAAAGGAACGACATGGGAAGGCGGAATGCGGGTTCCCGCGATCGCATGGTGGCCTGGGGTAATTGCCGCTGGAGAGACGACGGATGCTCTAGCTACAACAATGGATCTTTTCACGACCGCCTTGAGTCTGGCCGGAGCTGAGCTTCCGAATGATCGGGTCATTGATGGCATTAACCTGAGTTCCGTTTTTGTCGATGCAACTGCGAACGTTCGCGACGTTGTCCATTATTACCGAGGAACGCGACTGTGGGCGTTTCGAAAGGGTCCGTGGAAGATGCACTACGTGACGCAGTCGGCCTACGTCGGAGATTCGCCCGTGGAGCAGACGCTGCCAGCACTGTTTCATCTCGATCACGATCCGTCCGAACGCTTCGAGGTCAGCGCAGAGTATCCCGACGTTTTGGTGGACCTCCAGCGTGCCGCAGAGGCGCACGTGGCGACGCTCAAGCCGGGCCCGTCCCAGCTAAAGATTCCGGCGTGGACAGAGTAGACGAAGATTCGAGGACGCCATGCAGCGCCGAGTGCACATGATCGATTCTCGTGTACGATTTCCATTGGCGCTTACGGTCCTTCTCCTTGTTGGACTGCAGATCTCTGCATGTGGTGGTGATCTGTCCGAGCAGTCCACGGCTCAGCTCCAAATGAATATTCCAGAGAATCTTTTGATTCCCGCCGATATGGTCCTGGTCCCTGGTGGTACGACACGGATCGGATCGGAGCGCGGGTTACCGAACGAGCGGCCCGTCTTCACGGCACACGTGTCACCATTTTTGATGGACATTCATCTCGTCACCGTGGGACAATTTCGAAAATTCGTTTTGGCGACCGGCTACGAAACGGAAGCCGAGCGTTTTGGCAACGCGGCCGTCTTCGACTATCAGCTTCGCAGGTGGGACCTGATAGACGGAGCAACGTGGGAGCATCCTCTTGGTCCCGACTTTCCGCCGGCGGAAGCGGATCATCCCGTCACGCAGGTGTCCTGGAACGATGCAATGGTATATGCTGAATGGGCAGGGAAGCGGTTGCCGACCGAAGTGGAATGGGAGCACGCAGCACGCGGTGCGACCGACAGCCGAATGTTGTACGCTTGGGGAAACGAAGAGACCAATAGCGTGACGCCCAAGGCGAACGTCTGGAATGGCAGATTCCCGATGCATAACACCGGCGAGGATGGCTATTATTACACGTCGCCCGTTGGCACGTTTGGAATTACGGTGCTCGGCCTGACGGACATGGGGGGTAACGTATGGGAATGGACGAGTGACTGGTACCGGTCGTATGCGGATCGCGACAAGCAGATGATGCCGAACGCCGCAAGCGAGAAAGCACAGCGTGGTGGTAGCTTTCTCTGCGAACCAGGATGGTGCCACGGCTACCGCGTGTCGGCCCGGAGTCACTCAACGCCCGAATCGTCGCTATTTCATGTCGGCTTTCGATGCGTCAGGGACATCGAGACCTGACAATAAACGCGCTGGCCGGTCGTTTACACGTTTTGCCCAAGGATTACAACCATGAGATTCGTATCGCCTGCCCGTGTGCTTCGAATCAGTAGCAACCGCGCAGTTTTTAGAATTCGGCTCGTAGCTATCTGCCTTGGGCTTCTCTGTATTATCGTTAGCGACGGATACGCACAGTCCGGTACGTTTTTTAACCAGCGTGACGATACCTATCCGCTGCTCGGCCTTAAGCGTGCGAAGGAGGCTTACGAAACCGCCCGCTTAGAGTACGAACGGCAGAAGGTACTGTACGACAAAGGCCTTCTCGCCCGGCAGCTTTACGAGCAGGCGGTCAACGGGCTCTCCGACGCTGAGGTCAATTATCAGCAATCTCTCCTGGCGGTGCTCTTTGAGCAGCAGTACATCGTCATTTCCGAGGCTGTGAAATACCAGGGCACGGCAAATCGGAAGCGTGTGCGTGTAACACTTGCGAATTCCACGGGAGGGACTGCGGAATTCCAGAAACTGATCGGCATCGAGGACGACCTGTTCCGGTCGCTGCAGCCTGATGTCATCAACAATGTGTACGTATCATTCCTCAACGACGAGAATGCAATAATCAGCGATCCCTATGAGCAGAAGATTGATCAGCTCCTCAGCGGGGAGCCTAAAACGCTGGATTTCGGGCTGCTGCAGGATCTGGATGCTGTGACGGTCAGTATACTGTATGGTGACGGAAGCCAGCAGAACCGCAAGATCTTTCTGCAGAAGGATGCATCCGTCAACATTGCGGCCATTGAGGCAGAACAGTTTTCACAGGAGGTTGAGCTTGGAGGTACGACCGATTACTCAATGACGCTGGAGCTATTTAGCGGCGTGTCCAACACGTTCAAGCTTGAAGTCGTCGGTCTTCCGGCGGAGATCAATCGGTATTTCCTTGATCCGGCCTCGGACAATCGACTGAGCCAATTTCAATTCACGGAAGGAGTGAACACGCGCACAGCTGCACTGCGCGTGTTTCTGCCTGAGCGTACAAGTGCGAATGTGAGTATCGATGAAGCTATCTCATTCTATGCGGTGGCCATTCCACGGGAGCGCATCGATGAAATCGGCGATCTTGGCGACAAGACGATTACTGCTAATGAGATCGATAATCTCCGTGTCGGTTATGTGCCACTCGAGATCGTCCCCCGCGGCATTGGCGAAATTCTAGTGCGGGCGCCGCAGCTGTTCCATACGATCAAGCCAGACGAAACGGTTGGCGTGGACATCGAGATCGTCAACGAGGGCACACGCAGGCTTGACAACGTGCGCACGGAGGCTGACACGCCGCTCAACTGGGTGGACGTCATCGAACCCGCCGTCGTCGAAGTGCTCGACATCAACGCCGAGCAGCGTGTGCGGCTCAGCTTCACACCACCCGAAGGGATAGCACCGGGTCGCTACGAGATCCGGATTCGCACGTCGTCGCTGTCGGACGATCAGCCCATCGAAGGAGAAGACAAGACGGTCACGATACAGATCGAGCAGGAGGCCAACATTATTGGGTCCGCCCTTTTGATTCTCCTCATTCTGGCTGTTCTGGTGGGTATTGTCGTATTCGGAATAAAACTCTCCAGACGCTAAAAATCCTGCTTTCCAATGACGACAGATTCGCCTCCGATGCTGGAAGCCGACGGGCTTTCCAAGCGGTACGATAACGGTACCTTAGCACTTGATGCTCTGTCAATGAGCGTCCATTCTGGACATGTGTACGCGATGTTGGGTGCCAACGGCGCGGGCAAGACCACAGCAATAAATCTGTTTCTGAATTTCATCGATCCGACGGCGGGAGAAGCCCGCGTTAACGGTGTGGTCACCCACCGTGAGCCGCTCAAGGCTAAGGCCAACCTCGCCTACGTGTCTGAAAACGTGATGTTGTATCCGAATTTCACTGCGTTGCAGAATCTGGATTTTTTCGCGCGTCTCGGCGGCAATACGTCATACGACAAGGACGACTATCGGCGCGTGCTGTTGCGTGTGGGACTGCAGGAAGAGGCTCATGCGCGCCGTCTCAAGGAGTTTTCGAAAGGCATGCGGCAGAAATGCGGCATTGCCATTGCCATCTTGAAGAACGCCCCGGCGATTCTTCTGGATGAACCGACGGCCGGGCTGGATCCCAAGGCCGCCTTTGAGTTCATCAGTCTCCTCGATTCGCTTCGCGAAGAGGGCAAGGCGATCCTCATGTCGACGCACGACATCTTTCGGGCAAAAGGTGTCGCCGATCTCGTCGGTATTCTCAACAAAGGCCGCCTGGTCATGGAGCGAACGAAGGACGAGATCGCTGGTGAAGACCTCGAAAAACTTTACGTCGAGCACATGGCGGGCTACATGGAGGCCGCCTGAGACCCAAGCCGCAACGATTTATGTTCAGACTTCTCGTTGAAAAAGAGCTCCGCGACATCATAGGTACAACGAAGTTCGCGGTAACCTTCGGCGTGTGCTCGGTGCTTGTTCTCCTCGCCTTTTACGTAGGTACCCGCAACTACGAGGTCAGCCGCGAGGAGTATGAAGGGGCGATCGCAGAAAACGTCAAACAAATGGAGGGGCTGACCGACTGGGGCCAAGTCAGTCACCGGATTTTTCTGCCGCCGCAACCTCTGGCAACGCTTGTGTCGGGGATTTCTAACGACGTTGGGCGAACGACCGAAGTGGAAACCAGCGGCGAGCTTCGTTTGGAGAACAGCCGATTCAACGAAGACCCGATTTATGCTGTGTTCAGGTTTTTGGACCTCGAATTCATTTTCGGTATTGTGTTGTCGCTGTTTGCCATCCTGTTTTCCTATGACGCCATCAACGGAGAAAAGGAACGGGGTACGCTGCGGTTGTCATTTGCGAACTCCGTCCCGCGCGACCGTTACATTCTGAGCAAACTCGTCGGCGCGTTTGTCAGTCTTGGCGTGCCGCTTTTAATTCCAATACTCATCGGGGCGGTGCTCCTTCCTGTCCTGGGTGTTCCCATGACGGCTGGAGCCTGGAGCCAGCTTGGTCTCGTGGTATTGTCAGGATATCTGTACCTAGGTGTATTCCTTACGCTGTCGGTGTTTGTGTCGGCACTGACTGAGAGATCGTCCAGCTCGTTTCTGCTCCTTCTTGTCGTCTGGATCTTTGCGGTCCTGATTATCCCTCGCACGGCCGTACTTATTGCCGGACGTGCCGTCGACGTGCCATCCGTGGATCGGATGAACTTCGAAAAAAACCGCTTTACGGCGCAGCTCTGGCAGGAAGATCGGCCGAAATTATCGGAGTTCGTACAGCGTGGGATCGCAGTACAGCGTGGGGGTGGAGGGGAGACCGACATGATGCAGTGGATGGAAGATTTTCAAGACTTTATGAACGACCTTTCGGATGTCCGCGAGGAGAAGTTCGACGAATTTGCCAGGCGGCTCAACGAAGACCGCCAAAACAGGGACATGGCTCGCCAGAGCCTTGCACTTGGGATCGCACGTCTCTCGCCGACGTCCGTTTTTTCCCTTGCCACCTCGAATCTTGCCGGTACGTCACTGGCGCTTAAAGCACGTTATCTGGAATCCGCAAACCGGTACAGGGACAGCTACGCGCAGTTCATTGAGGACGAGACAGGCAGAAAAAGTCGTGTGAGTATCACATTTCGGACCGGACAGGAGCAGGAGGAGCCGGATCCCATTGATCCGTATGAGATGCCAGTATTCGAATACGGGGGCCCCTTAACGCGCGACCTCATCGGAGGCTCGATGATCGATCTTGGGCTCCTGGCGCTGTTCAACGTCATCTTCTTCACGGGTGCATTCGTCGCGTTTTTGCGCTACGACGTTCGGTAACGCACCGCTTGCGCAGTAGAGCATGTTTAGCACGCTATATCTCAAAGAACTCAAGGCTATCCTGCTTAGCCCCAAGTTCGTGGCTACGTTCGGCATCTGCAGTATCCTCGTCTTGCTGAGTGTCTTCATTGGGGTCCGCGAATACGAAACCGCCGTTGCCCAGTATGAAACGGCCCTGCAGCTGGCCGATCAAGAGGTCCGCGAGGCTACCTCGTGGTGGAGCCTCGATCACCGCGTGTACCGGAAGCCGAATCCGTTGCAGATATTCGCATCGGGAATTAACAACGACATCGGACGGCTATCCAACATTGCGAGTAGCTACGAAGTCAAGCTCCGCCAGAGCGTCTATCAGGACGACACGCTCTTCGCCGTTTTTCGATTTATCGACTTTGCATTCATTTTTCAGGTCGTTCTGTCGCTTTTTGCCATACTGTTTACCTACGATTCCATCAACGGGGAGCGTGAGGCGGGTACGCTCAAGCTTACGTTTTCTAACGCGGTCTCGCGTGGCAAGTACATTCAAGCAAAGTTTTTGGGCGCATGGACCGGGCTGACAGTACCGCTCATCATTCCAGTCGCATTGGCACTTCTTGTAGTCATCGTAATGGGAGTCCCCCTAACGAGCGTTGATTGGTCCAAGTTGGTTGCTTTGTTGGGCGTGTCCATCGTGTATTTCACGTTTTTCATCGCGCTCGGACTTCTGGTGTCCGCCCTTACGCGCCGCTCGTCGGTGTCTTTCCTGATTCTGTTGGTGGCGTGGGTGTTTTTCGTACTCATTCTGCCGCGTGCAGCAACGATGGCAGCCGGGCAGATTGTACACGTGCCGAGTGTCGTCGAGTCGGAGAGTCAGAAGGACCGCTATCGCACGGACCGCTGGCAAGCATACGGAGAAGAGCGTTCCGCGCATTGGCGTGAGCGTATGGCGGGCGCTTCGGGAATGACCACCTCGGAAGAGCGAGCGGCCTACTTTGATGAGCGTCGACCTGAGTGGGACAAGGAGGACAATGAGGCAAGGCAGGCGGTGATGGACGAGATCGCCGACTACAACCGAAAAGTTAGCGAGGAACTGGGCAATCGAAAAGCCGAACAGGAACGTCTGGCATTCTTGCTTGCGAGGCTGTCGCCGTCTTCTGCTTATCAGCTCGCGACGATGAAGCTTTGCGGGACCAATACTACGCTCAAACGCCGCTACGAAGAGTCTATGCAGGCGTATCGGACGGATTTTTTGCGATTCGTGCAGGAAAAGGGCGATGAGGAGAGACAGCGTGTCCTCGATCGACGGCGCGAAAGTAATCGGGTTGTAATGTTCGGTGCGGGCGATGCGGCGCTGGACGTCAGCGAACTGCCCCGCTACGAAGCGCCGACGAATGCGTTTGCCGAAGCGATCGCTCTGTCAATGATCGATATTGGCCTGATGGCGTTGTTTTCCGTGGTGTGCTTCGGTGGCGCATTCGTGGCCTTTCTCCGCTACGACGTGAGGTAGCGTGCTGCCAGGTACCGGTCCACGGCCACAGTGGCTGCAGAAAGGCGCCTTTTGAGAGTACCACGCAGAATAGCGTGGCGTAGATCTTCGTCCAAGAGCTCTTGCAGAAAGAGATCACGCAGGGCTGCACGAGCTGTAGGACCGTCGCGTTGTCCTTCGTCGGCGACGAACGGGATGTCCGTGTCGGTAAACAGATACAGATCCGCCGCGTGCTTGCGGGCTTGCCTCTGTAGCCACGCGGAAGACGTGCCGAAGTAATACCGGTGGTAAACGAGGGTGGAGTACAGATCCGTATCGAGAAAAAGAACGCGCCGCGCACGGGCGTGAAGCGAAGCTTCCTGCGCAAGATGTCCCTCGGCGATCCGGCGCGAATCTGCAGACTTTGGGAGTGCCCCTTTTTCGCATACGAATGCGCGAAGATATTCAGGTGCCCACACCGTTTTGTAGTGTACGGCCAGTAATCGGGCGAGTGTTGTCTTGCCGGTTGACTCGGCGCCGATCAGAGTCACTCGCGCGGGGCGGTGGGGCCTGTCAGCCATGACGATAGTGCACCCCTTTCATGAGTGTTGCGTATTGCAGGACAAAGACCGAACCATGCACAGATCCCTTCTTTTTCTAGCGGCACGTTTCGCGCTCGCATTGCCTGCACGACGGATATCGTGCAGTGGGATTACCATAGATACGACGGCTATTTTTGGGCCAATCTCGAGAAGTAGCTCCACCACAGTCCGCTTATGCACGTTGGGGACGTGAAGACGCTGCTGCTTATGACCGGCGAACTTGACCTGAGAACGCCGATGGCGCAGACCGAAGAGTGCTTTGTGGTGCTTAAGACCCTCGGCGCTCTGACTATTCTTCTGCGATTCCACGGTGAATACCACGGAACGAGCTCAAAGCCTTCTAACGCCGTGCGCACGCAGCTCTACATCATGGACTGGTTTGACAGGTATCCTACGCGGTCGCTGGCCAGAGCCAGCCGAACACTCCGGCTGCAAGGAGTGCGTATAGGAGGCCATCGAAGATGGTCTTGAGCGTATGCGACCATGTGAACCGGAACCAGATGGCGTACGGCACGGTCGCTCCGGCGTATCCCAAGAACGCAGCGCATCCGGTGATCTGAAAGGCTTTTAGGTATTCTACGCCTGCTGGCAGCGTGGCGCTTGCGAGGTAGGCTACAAAAATCGAAATCACTACCACATACACGAATTGCTGGGCCAGCTGCGTCGGCAGCCTGTTACCGGCTGGCCCGATTATCAGAAAACCGACAGGCCCGTCTTTCAGTTTTTGAAGCCAAGCGGGATCTCTCATGGCCTTAGGAGTGGCGGCATACGGAAAATAGTACTGCCCCTCGGCGAGATTCTGTTCGTGAATAAAGCCGCGCAAACCATCTTCGTCACCGACGGCGAAAAAATCGTTGCGATGATGCGGCAAGAGCATGTTAAGGACGTGCCCGGCAAGGAAAACGACGATGGCGGACACGAGAATCGGTAACCAGAGTGCAGTCAGGCTGATCATCACATTCTCGAAGTGTGTGCACGGTTGTAGTGGGAACAATTTACGGCAAAAATGCACTGACGGTTTGGCGGCATGGTCTGGCAAGAACCGGACTCCGTATACTGTGGGCTAGATTGCAAGGGATGGACCATCAGGCTTCGTGTTTGACGAGGAACTCACTTTCTTGAAGGGAGTCGGGCCGAGTCGTGCGGCCGTACTCAAGAGCAGCGGCATTGCCTGTTGCCACGATCTATTGCACTTCTATCCGCGGCGATACTTGGACCGATCGACGATTTCACCTATCCGATCGCTGAGAGAGGACGGTGTCGAAGCAACCGTGGTGGGCACCGTGCGGGTGCAGGATTGGGTCCGGGGACGGCGGGATCGCTTTGAGATCGTCATTGTGGATGCTGTGGGAGCCACGCTCAACCTGACCTGGTTCAACGGGTTGCCGTGGATCAGCAACGTCTTCGAGATAGGCGACCGTGTGGCATTCCACGGCAAGGTGCAGCGGCGCGGGCATAAGATTTTGATGGTGCACCCGGACTTTGACAAACTTGACAAACACGGGCCGTCACTGGACACGGGCCGGATTCTGGCGCTCTATCGCGGGAGCTCGGCGTTTCAGAGGGTAGGACTCACGAGCCGTCTGTTTCGCCGCATCATATATAATTTGATCAAAACGCGCGGTTTGGAGATTCCAGAGATCCTGCCTGCCTGGATGATCGAGGAATGCGGCCTCATGGAGGGCCACATAGCCCTGCGGGCAATCCACTTTCCAAGGAGCAAGGCCGAATTGGAGCGGGCCCGCAAGCGGCTGAAATTCGAGGAGCTGTTTTTCCTGCAGGTGTTTCTTGGGCTCAAACGCAGGTTGCAGCGGGAAAAGCCGGGTAATGTAGTAAGCGCCACCGGAGACACGTATCGCCGCTTTCTGAGCGACGTGCTGCCATTCGATTTTACGGCTGCGCAAACGCGGGCGCTCCAAGATATTGTTCGCGACATGGGGAGCGGGTTTCGGATGAACCGTCTTGTACAGGGGGACGTGGGAAGCGGCAAGACGGTAGTGGCGACTGCCGCCTTACTCCTTGCAGTCGACAGCGGCTACCAAGGCGCATTCATGGCACCAACGGAAATTCTCGCCGAACAGCACTTTGCCACGCTTAGCCGCTTCTTGGGTCCGCTTCAGGTCAACATGCGGCTTCTGGTCGGCAGACAGAGGAAGGCGCTTCGCAGGGAAATCCTAGCTGACATTGCCGCCGGTACGGCACAAGTGGTGGTCGGCACGCACGCGGTAATCGAAGATAACGTGGTATTCAACAAGTTGGGGCTGGCGGTAGTTGACGAACAGCACCGGTTCGGCGTCATGCAGCGCGCACGCCTGTTCAAGAAGGGCGAGCGGACACACGTGCTTCTCATGACGGCTACCCCGATTCCCAGGTCGCTGGCGTTGACTCTGTACGGCGATTTGGAAACGAGCATCATTGACGAACTCCCGGCAGGACGGAAGACCGTGCGTACCATCCTTCTCTTTGAAAAGCTGCGTGGAGAGATGATTGTTCGTGTGCGGACTGAGCTGTCGGCAGGACGTCAGGCGTACGTCGTGTATCCGCTCATCAGCGACAGCGATAAAATGGATCTCAAGGACGCAGAAAGCGGCTTCAAGGCGCTTCAGGCGGAGTTTTTCGAATTCACGGTGGATTTGCTACACGGCCAGATGCCGACGCACGAAAAAGAAGCAGTCATGGATCGCTTCACCAGTGGCGAAACGGACTTACTAGTGGCTACAACGGTAATTGAAGTCGGCGTAGATGTGCCTAATGCAAGTGTTATGGTGATAGAGCATGCCGAGCGCTTCGGTTTGAGTCAGCTCCACCAACTCAGGGGCCGCGTCGGGCGTGGTGCGGCACAGAGTTGGTGTATCCTGATGGCCGACTACCGCCGGTCGAAAGAAGCAATCAGGCGCCTGGACATAATCGTGAAGACGACCGACGGATTCAGAATCAGTAACGAGGACCTTATCATCCGTGGAGCCGGAGACTTCTTCGGCACACGGCAAAGCGGATTGCCGGAATTCAAGATAGCCGACATCGCCGAAGACGGCGACATCGTGATCCGTGCGCGCAACGCCGTCGACATGCTCTTAAATCGCGATCCACAGATCAGACAAGCGGACCACCAATCGGTTCGCGATTACTACGAACGGTTCTATGTCAGTCAGGGTGAGGGACTTGTCGCCGTTGGATAATGAGGTAGGAGCCAGTGGCGGGTAGAAGCGTACAATCCGCAGTTTAAGCACGACGGCGATGCAGGAATACGTCGAAATCTTCCTGAACGGCTACACGGGCTACGCTTCGTACCTGTGGCAAGAAGTCACCAATCCCCACTGGAAGAACTACTTCTGGTGGCTCATTGCTGTGTCGCTATTCTTTTTCGCGGTGGAGATCTTCGCGCCGTGGAGAAAGGATCAGAAGAAGTTCAGGAAAGATTTTTGGCTGGACCTCTTCTACGTGTTCTTCAATTTCTTTCTGTTCTCGCTCATCATCTACAATGCAGCGTCCGAAGTTGTCGTCCATCTCTTCAATAATCTCATGGAGGGCGCCGGCGTCACCAATCTCGTGGCCGTGGAGGTCGGTTCCTGGCCCGTCGGCGTTCAGTTGGCCGTGCTGTTTGTACTACGCGACTTCATTCACTGGAACGTCCATCGTCTGCTGCACCGCGTGCCTTTTCTGTGGGAGTTCCACAAGGTTCATCACAGCGTCGAGGAGATGGGCTTCGCGGCGCATCTACGTTTCCACTGGGTGGAGAATGTAGTCTACAAGGTTTTGGAGTATATCCCGCTTGCAATGATCGGATTCGGCATCGACGATTACTTCGTAGTGCATATCGCGGCCCTTGCGATCGGGCATTTCAACCACTCGAACATGACGCTGCCTCTCGGGCCGCTGAAGTACATTCTTAACAATCCACAGATGCACATCTGGCATCACGCCAAGAACTGGCCGGCCAGGTATCCGTACGGGATTAATTTCGGTCTCAGTCTCAGTGTGTGGGACTACTTGTTCCGCACGGCGGTCATTCCGCACGACGGGCGTGATATCGAATTGGGTTTTCCGGGATCCAATGAGTTCCCTACGACCTTCATAGGGCAGAACCTTCACGGCCTGGGCCTGCCAAATGCAGACGCAAAAGTGTAGGATCGCTTACTCTTCGCGCGCGAAGTTCCATTCCTTGATTACTGACCGCGAGCGGCTTTGCATTACGGTTCGGATCCGTTCTACGACTTCGGGATGCCGGTCGGCAAGGTCACGTGTTTCCCCAGGGTCCGAGGCTAGGTCGTAGAGTTCGATCGGTGCAGCCGCGTTATCATGCCCGCCGAGGCGGACGCCCTTCCAGTTGCCGATGCGTGCGGCTTGTGCGCCGTTCCAGCTGCGCCCGTGATACTCCCAGTACAATTCCGACGGGCCATTCTGTGTGTCTTCATCCAGTAGAGTCGGCAAGAAGGACACACCGTTTACTCCGTGGGGCGCCGCAACCCCAACGACGGCTGCGATGGTTGGCATTACGTCCCAAAATGTGGAAACGTGATCTGTGGTCGTTGCCGGAGCAATGTGTCCCGGCCAGCGCACGATGAGCGGCACGCGGATACCTCCTTCATACACTTCGCCCTTGCCCCCACGAAACGGGCCGCTACTGTCGAACAGCTCCGTATCCACGCTGCCGACGTACGTCGGGCCGTTGTCGCTTGAAAATAACACGATGGTGTCGTCTGCTAATCCAAGTTCTTCCAGCACGCTCAAGACGCGCCCGACGTGCGCGTCCATACGCGTAATCATCGCCGCATACGCTGATTTTGGACGGATGTGAGGTAGATATCCTCTACCGCCCGGGTACGGCTCTTCGTCGAACACGCCGTCGTATCGGCTCAGCTCTTCGTCTGGCACCTGCAGTGCCAGATGCGGTGCGACATGTGGCATGTACAGGAAAAAGGGACTGTCGGCGTTTTCGCGAATGAACCTTTCGGCTTCGGCGGCCATGAGGTCCGGCGCGTAATCTACGCCCTTGTAGCGGTCGTAGGCGCTGGGGTCATGGAGATCGTCTCCTTCAAAAAGCTGGTGCGGATGGAAGTAGGCATTGCGCAGCGTGTCCCACTCGGTATTTCGCCAGAGGTGAGTAGGGTAGTAGTTGTGTGCCTGCTTCTGGTCCAGATAGCCGTAGAAGAAGTTGAATCCCTGGAGGTTAGGTACTCCTGTGGATCCTGGCCCGCCGAGGCCCCACTTGCCGATTGTGGCCGTGGTGTAGCCGGCGTGTTGCAGCATCCGGCCCAGTGTCATGGTGCCTGGCTCGAGCGGAAGCTGCCCTCTTTCTTCGTCGTCGGCAAAGCCGCCAAGTTCGTAGTTGTCCCGGATCTGGCAGTGACCAGTATGCCGCCCCGTAAGCAGGGTGCAGCGTGAAGGGGCGCAGACGGGGCTC
Source organism: Rhodothermales bacterium (assembly GCA_012267425.1). Lineage (GTDB taxonomy): Bacteria > Bacteroidota > Rhodothermia > Rhodothermales > Bin80 > Plut-88865. The sequence goes on along the minus strand of JAAXGO010000092.1, from coordinate 2,239 downwards.
CCGCTGTAGTGCTGCGTGAAGCGCATTCCCTCCGCTGCCAGACGGTCGAGGTTGGGTGTCTGAATCAGCTGTTGTCCGTAGGATCCGAGTTCGCCCCAGCCGAGGTCATCGGCCAGTATATAGACGACATTGGGTTGTCGGGATTCCTCGGACCAGCTGCGGCAACCGCAGAGTAGAAGAATTGCTGCACACGGGAGAACAATGCGTCGCATGGTACAGGGTTATTTGCGTCGTGCGGCAACTTAATTTGCTGCAAAGCCGCCGTCAAGCGTTCCGACATGTGCCTTGATGTCGGCGATCGCTTCTTCCAGGGTTTTCTGCTGCTTACGACGTCGGCGCGGACGCACCCGGCGATCGGCGTACCAAAGAAGCTTTCTTTCCTATTGCCGTTTTGTTGTGCTGCCAGAATCTATGAAGGCGCCGCCCGCAGCTCCACTGCTGTGTAGTACGAAGTCGCGTTCTGGAGGCGCTTCGATTTCGCTTCATTCTGTGCAAATTGGATTGCCTCGAAACATTCTTGTTACAGATTACACACGCAAGGTCGAAGCTGACGATAATCCTTGCGTAACCACGCAATTATCCTATTATTAAGATGTCTACGAGATACTCGGTAACGCCACTTGTCCAGAAACTGGGTATCCGCACCGGTGCTCGGATTCGTTTCGTGAATGCGCCGCCAGGATACGACGCCCATCTGTTTCCACTGCCACCGGATGTCGTCGAATGCCCGGAGGGAGCTGGCGAATGCGACTTCATTCAGTTCTTCGCGAAACGAACAGCGGAGTTACGGGCTCTATTGCCGTACCTGAAGCGCGATCTTGCCTCCAACGGAATGCTCTGGATTGGCTGGCCCAAGCGCAGCTCACCGCTGGCAGGCGATCTTACACGCGACATCGTACGTGCGGAAGGTCTCCATGTCGGACTTGTCGACGTCAAGGTGTGCTCAGTTGATGCTGACTGGTCGGCACTCAAGTTTGTCTACCGCCTCAGAGACCGTCAACGAACTGCAAAGACGCCGAGGGCAGCCGGTACAGGATCCCATCCGGCCACTTCGTTATCACCGCCTGACAAATAAAACTGCGTCGAGTCGTCGTCGAGTGCAAGCGTCTCGCTAGTGCCCAAGGGCCAAGAATCGCCGCAAGTTGCCGCATGGTGGCCACGCCATGCATGTCTGTTGCGACGTGGAAGTGTAGGTCGTCGTTAGGCCGACGGCGCTTCTTCGGGCCAAATCGCCAGCACTCTCTCCCTCGCCGACGTTCTGGGGAATGCGTCTGTCGGCGAGGAGAACGGGGCCGCTCTGAATGCTCTCACGGGCGCTATACGTAGAGATTTGTGTTCGTTGTAGTTCCGCTGAACGCCGCGCTGCGCCACAGAATGACTGCGACGACCGCAATGCACCCAAGACCGACTGTGGCTCGCCTCATAGCGCTGCAGAAGCTTTGCGGTCTGATTCACGTTACGGCGCAACCCGCCCCAGTACTTTGTGTAGTTTGGCGGTGCCTGAGAACCCCGGTCCGCTCATCGTCCCGAGAAAACTCATTTGGTCCTCGCCGACGTTGCCTTTCAAACCGCCCGGGGGCGGATTGCCAAAGGTGAGTGGCAGACTCAAGAGTGGATGCAGGTAGCTGCCGCCCGACGAGACACTGAAGGGTTGCTGTCCGCTTGGCCCTGACACCGTTCCATTGCCCGTGACGTCCGACCCATGTTGGGTGATCGTCATCGCAACCCTGAGGGTGTCGACGATTTCATTGAGGTTGCGGGACGGGACGATTCCTTCCCACGTGCCCGTAATCGAGTCCCCCTCTACGGGGCCATCGTCGGGGGCTCCCGCGTCGCATCCGGCGACGAGCAGCAGGGTCAAGGCGACAAATCGCACCGGGCGCGAAGGTGGATCTCGCGTGAAGGGCCAACACACACGCTTGTCCGCCGTAGACGTTCCACGGCCTGAGCCCAAGGCAATCACCGGCTCCCGAGCAGGTAGGTGGTACGCGCTTGCAGACCACGTCTATGCGTGACAATGGCCTGCGTCAAGGAGTCATTCTTGGGCACGAGGATGATCGTGCGGTAATGCGGGTCGCGCCCGAGGGCCATAATGTACACCTCGACTGAATAAGAAGAAGCCTGCATTGGGTGAGCTTGCCTTTGCCCACAAAAGCGCACGAAGCGGCCACACGTTGGATCAAGCCGTCCGACAGGCGGGCGCTGCGTGAAAATTATGGGAATTATATAGTTGAGTTGA
>JAAXGO010000091.1 GCA_012267425.1 Rhodothermales bacterium | reverse complement strand
ATCGAATTCGTCGGAGCTGCCATTATCTTCTAACTCGGCAGGCATAGCCTCAGAATCCTGCAGGTGGGTCAGTATCCGGTAGAAGCAACTTCGGCTGCCGTGTTTCCTCCGCGGGGGCTGGATCATTCCTTTCTTGTCTGACGTTTCGGTGTGTCCAATTCTTCTGCTACGTATGATGCCGAGCGCACGACCCACGCACATGAAGGGACTTCGTAATGGGTTGGCCAAACGTATTGCGTGCCTGGTTGTGGGTGTATGCCTGTGTATGCTCGCTGCCGCCGGTCCCGCTTCCGCCTGCATCGATCGCGCTGTCAGTGGCATGCTCGCCAGAGCTGATTCTGAGTCTGACGCAAACGATACGGCCCACGACGACCTTCGATCGAACGCGACGCTTCCAAGCCTACGGCCGGCTATCTCGCTGCCATGGAATGTGATGGAGCGCGGCGCGGCGACAGCCGTGATCGGCGCTGTGTCCAGCAGTCTGGCCTCTGTCGCTTGCCCACCCGTGCGGGAATCGGATGCGGTCTTTCCGATGCGCCTCAAATCATCGGCGCAGCCGCTCGGCCCGTAGGGAATATCCGGTTGGATACGCACTTCCCGAAGACGGGCGTGTGCGATGTGATAATTCAGCGGCATCCCGTGTCCGGGCGCCGCACGTCATTGAACGAATAGTACCAACACAGCCATGCAGGGAAAAGGATTCAGGGTCGGCTCCGTCATTTTCTTTCTTCTTCTATCCGCTTGGTGCCTCTTTCCGACCATCCAAGGGCTCTACTACAACAACAAGGTCGACGGCCTTCCAGAGGAGGAAAAATCCGACTATCTGGAGGACAACTACACAACGCTGCAGCGCATCCAGGAAAAGGCTCTCAAGTTGGGCCTCGACCTGCAGGGCGGCATGCACGTAACGCTCGAAGTGGGTCTTACGCAGCTCTTGGACCAGCTGGCGGGAGAACGGAAGGATGAGGTATTCGACACAGTTCTGCGTGGGGCGAATCAGCGAGCCGTCGAAGATGGTACGCCGCTGATCGACGCATTCGTCGAGGAATTTGCGGCAAACGATCCAGAAGCCAGCCTCTCACGGTATTTCCGGAGCGACGAAATCACGCGCCGCTCCAGTAACGACGAGGTGACGGCCTACCTTCAGCAGCAGGCCCGTGACGCAATCACGCGCGCCATCGAGATCATTCGCAACAGGGTAGACCGCTTCGGCGTGACTGAGCCGTCTATTCAAACGCAGGGTAGCCGCAGAATCATAGTCGAGTTACCGGGGATCGATGATCCGGAGCGGGTACGCAACCTGCTCAAGGGGACGGCTCGGCTCGAGTTTCGTCTGATGGCCGACGGCGCCGAGCTCACTACGTCCCTGCAGCGTATCATTTCACATTTTGAAGTGGACGTGGCAGCGGCGGAACCGGATACAACAGGGGGTGAAACGGAGGATGTGTCCGAGTCCACAGATGCAGACACCACCTTTGACGTCTCGACGCTGCTTGCCGAGGACGTGGATATCGATGCAGGTAATCCACTCCTCGACGTGTTTCGCCCGATCGGCCAGGGTGAAGTAGTATTCGGTGAAGTTGCCGCACAGGATACGGCAGCCTTTAACCTGCTCATGCAGGACGAGGAAGTCCGCGACATGCTGCCGCGAAACATCGAACTCTTGTACCATTCGAGTCCTGCGACGGCGGGAGGCGGCGTCGAATACTTCACCATTCTCGCAGTCAATACCGACGCTGAGCTTACGGGCGAAGTCATCACCGATGCTAGGGCGGACTTCGATCCGACGACGAACCTGCCCATGGTGACCATGAAGATGAACTCCGAAGGATCGCGCATCTGGTCACGCCTCACGGGAGCAAACGTCGGAAAGAGTATAGCCATCGTACTGGACGGCGTCGTCTACTCCTACCCGCGGGTGCTCGGCAAGATATCGGGTGGAAGCAGCCAGATCACCGGACTGGACTCACAGGCGGAAGCAGATGACATCGTGACGGTGCTCAAGTCCGGCGCGTTGCCCGCTCCCGTCAACATAGTTGAAGAGCGCACCGTGGGACCAAGCCTCGGCCTGGTATCGCGGAAGGCCGGATTTACCTCCATCATGGTCGGGCTGTTCATTGTGGCCGTCTTCATGATCTTCTACTACCGCGGGGGTGGCATGGTGGCGGACTTGGCGCTGCTCATCAACCTCATATTCATCCTTGGCATCTTGGCAGGCTTCGAGGCAACGCTGACGCTACCTGGTATCGCCGGCATCGTGTTGACAATCGGTATGGCGGTAGACGCAAACGTTCTCATTTTCGAGCGAATACGCGAGGAGCAATCTACTGGCAAGACGCTTAAGGCGTCGATTGACGGAGGCTATTCAAAGGCACTCAGCGCTATCATCGATGCCAACATCACGACATTCTTTGTTGGCGTCATTCTGTATTCATTCGGTGTCGGTCCCATTCAGGGCTTCGCGGTCACGCTAATGGCGGGCATTTTGGCCTCGCTGTTTAGTGCCATCGTCTTCACCCGAATTCTCTTCGACTACGCGGTTATCGAGCGCCGCATGACGGTGAGTTACGGGTAGCGAAATCCTCCAACGGACATAAGACCACTACGATCATGCGAATTTTCGAGAATACCAATTTCAATATCGTGGAGAGCCGTAGGAAGGCATACATATTCTCCGGCGTACTCCTGCTTGTGAGCCTGCTATCCTTCGTCGTCCGCGGATTGGAGCTCGGCATCGATTTCAAGGGCGGCAAGGAGTTCGTCATAGAAAGCGCGCTGGCACTGGATGCCACCGATGTCCGTGCGGAACTGACGCCGGTCCTCGGACAGGCCCCGGAGGTCAAGACATACTCCGACGTAAGCGTCGACGGCGCGGATGCGCTGCTGATCAGGACGCTTGACGAGGAAGAAACGACCGTGGTACAGAATAGAATCACCAGCGGAATGGAAGCTGCGTTTCCGGGTTCGCAGCCGACAGTCGTTAAGACCGACATTGTGGGTCCCCGATTTGCCGAGGATCTCAAGCGGGGCTCAATCTATGCGGTGTTCGGTTCGCTCTTCGTGATCTTTGTGTATGTCATGATTCGCTTCGAATGGCGCTTCGGGCTGGGAGCAGTGGCGGCTCTCTTTCACGATGTCTTGATCACACTAGGGGTATTCTCGCTCCTGAGTGGCCTTCTGCCGTTTTCTCTCCAGATCGATCAGGCTATCATCGCCGCCTTCCTGACAATCGTCGGGTACTCCCTCAATGACACTGTGGTCATTTTCGACCGAATCCGCGAGTTCACCAACCTGTTCAAAACGGAGTCCTACAACAAAGTGGTGAACCGCTCCGTAAACACGACCCTCAGCCGGACCATCGTTACGTCGTCGACGACCTTGCTCGTGGTAGTGACGCTCTTTATATTCGGGGGCGAAGTACTCCGTGGCTTTGCGTTCGCGTTGATCATCGGCATCCTTATCGGAACCTATTCATCTGTGTTCGTTGCCACACCGGTTGTAGTGGAGCTGCACGGCCGCTCGGCTGCCGCTCGCAGCGTGGCCCGGCGTCGGCAACGATAACCCACCATTATCCAGCGTAGGAAGTCATATGAATTACTCGGTAAACGAACTGTATGACGCAGTCGTAGTGCGTCTTAAGGGCAACGTTTTGGGCGGCCCCGACGGCACAAAGCTCCACGACGAGCTGCACAAACTCAAGGCCGCCGGCAAGAAGAACGTGGTCGTGGACCTCGCTAAGGTGAAGTTCATGAATTCATCCGGACTGGGGATGCTCATCAGCGGGATGACTACGATGCGGAACGCGGACGGAGACCTTCGTCTTGCCAATGCGGCGGACCGTATTCAGTCGCTGTTGATCATAACGAAGCTTATTACTGTTTTCAAACATTTTGATTCGGTGGAGGAGGCTGCGGCCAGTTATCGGGCGGAAGCGGCGTCCTGATTTTGCTCTGTGGTTTTGTGAGTTCCGTTTGAGTGTTTGCGGGCGCGGCAGCGCCGCCCCGTTTCGTGGAGCGGACGCCCCTTGCAATTGACGTCCGGACGATGTCGGTTACGGTAGTTATCGGGAGCCAGTGGGGCGACGAAGGCAAGGGAAAGCTTGTCGACCTGCTCAGTGGAGACATCGATATCGTAGCCCGATATCAGGGCGGCGCGAATGCGGGCCATACGATTCGGTGGGGGGACAAGGAGTTCGTACTGCACCTTTTGCCGAGTGGCATTTTTCGCCCTGGCGTGGTGTGCGTGGTCGGTAATGGTGTGGTCATAGATCCGGTCGCCCTGTTGGACGAGATCCGTACCGTCCGCGAGATGGGCTACGACGTGGAGGGGAGACTGATGATTTCGCACAAGGCCCACCTCATCATGCCGTACCACAAGGCCATCGAGCGGGCGCGCGAGCACGCGCGCGATGCAGGGGCGATAGGCACTACCGGGCGCGGCATCGGGCCTGCATACGTGGACAAGTTTGCCCGGACGGGAGTGCGCGTCGTCGACCTCCTCGATCGCGACGTCCTCAGAAAAAAGCTTACGGCCTCAATCGCGGAGAAAAACGCTATCCTGGGCCGTGTTTACGACGCGGATGAGCTCAACGTCGAGCGCATCATCGAGGAATACGTCGAATTTGACAAGGTCATCGATCCGTATGTGACAGACACATCAAATTATCTTAACCGCGCGCTCAAGATGGGCAGGGACGTATTGGCCGAAGGGGCGCAGGGATCGCTCTTGGACGTGGATTTCGGCACGTACCCGTTCGTTACGTCCAGCCATCCGACTGCAGGGGGTGCGTGTACGGGACTCGGCATTCCGCCGACGTCGATTCGGCGCGTAATTGGCGTCGTCAAGGCATACTGTACGCGCGTAGGAAACGGACCCTTTCCGACCGAGCTCACCTGCGATGTCGGCGAGCGGTTGCGCAGGGTCGGAGCGGAATTTGGGGCGACCACCGGGCGCCCTCGGCGGTGTGGGTGGTTGGATCTGGTGGCCCTCCGCTACACGTCAATGATCAACGGCTTTACGGATCTCGCCATCACGAAGCTGGACGTCCTCTCGGGCGTGGATCCGATTCGTATCTGTACGCAATACAGTCATGGCGGCAAAACGAATATGCGTTTTCCGACGGAGACGAAAACACTAGCCGCCGTCGAGCCGGTCTATACTACAATGCCGGGCTGGCCCGAGGACGTCTGTGGAGTGCGCGAGATTGATATGCTCCCCGACGCTGCACGCAACATGGTGCAACTGGTGGCATCATTCGTGGGCGTTGACGTATGTATGATTTCAACGGGGCCCAGGCGATCGGAAACCGTCATGGCAAGGATCGCGGCGTAAAGTCCCTTCGATCACGAGCTCACACGAGATCATGAAGGCCTACCGGCGCGCGACGAATCTGAAATTGGGGCTGATCGTCTTTGCCGTACTCATCGCGGTTACGTCGCTCGCCTATACGAATGAATTGGTCGAGCGGCTCCGCGAGCGCGAAAGCCAGGGGATAGAAATCTGGGCGGAAGCGCGCGAGCAGGCGGCGGCAGGTGAGCTTGGCAATCCCTACACGGCAGAGCTGCTGCGCCTGCAGGACATCCTCGAAAACGAACCCCGCGAAATTGACGATCCGGAGGGACTTGTAGAGGCCGTCAATTGGGCGCTCGGCATGCCGAATGACGAGCACATGGGATTCTTCTACGACATTCTGCGGGAGTACTTCGTCGACGTGCCGGCAATCATGACGGACAGTGTTCACCGGCCGATTGCATGGAGGAATATTGCCCTGTCTGACACGATCCAGCCGACAGCGCACGATTCGCTCCGCATTGCAGGGTATCTGAAAAAAATGGCCGACACATTCGACCCGATTCCAGTCGAGACGCAGTACGGGAGCGGGCAGGGGAGCCTCAAACAGTACGTCTACTACGATGAGTCGAGTCTCGTTCGCGAGCTTCGGATTTATCCGTATGTTCAGCTCTTTTTCGTGGCGCTCTTTATAGCGCTCGGCTATCTCGGCTTTTCGTACGTGCGAAAGAATGAGCAAAGCAGCCTGTGGGTGGGGATGGCACGCGAAGCTGCCCACCAGTTGGGGACGCCAATTTCCAGCCTCATGGGATGGCTGGAGCTGATGCGCCGGGAGGATACTGACCGTGCCGGGCAGCAAGAGGCCTTGGACGAAATGGTCAAAGATGTCGATCGACTGAGCCGCGTGACGAACCGGTTCAACGACATCGGTTCAATGCCAAAACTTACGGAGCTTCCGCTTGCAACAGTCATCAATCCTACCGCAGAGTTCATCCGGAGGCGTTTTCCCCGCAACGGAGTGACGCTTGGCGTAGTCGTTTCTCGTGATCTGGTCGCTCCGCTCAATGCTCAGCTTTTTGCATGGGTTATCGAGAACCTACTTAAGAACGCACTGGACGCAATCGAGGGAACGCAAGGACACATTCAGATCACGGCCAGTCAGGTCGCCGACCGTATCAGTATCGACATCGTAGATACTGGCAAGGGTGTGGAGCGACGGCAGTGGAAAAATATCTTTCGCCCGGGTTTCAGTACGAAGAGGCGGGGATGGGGACTGGGACTGAGCCTCGCGAAACGGATCGTCGAGGACTACCACGGCGGTTCTCTCACCGTTGCCACATCCCGCCTCGGTAGGGGCACTACGATGCGCATCGAATTGCCGGCGGCATAGCTATGAATTTGGTCAGCGTCTCATTTCTGCTCTGCGCCTCTTGGGCACGCAATGAACCGCACGGTGATATCAGTCGTTTGGCAATACGGCTTCATCCCCGTTATACTATGACGAGACAGGAGAGCTGCTCTTGATAGGACTTGGGCAACGCAATGCAGTTTTTCTGGTACGATTACGAGACGTTTGGGACCGACGCCCGCAAGGACCGGGTCGTGCAGTTTGCCGGCATTCGCACAGACGCAGACCTCAATACGATCGACGAGCCTGTCGTACTGTTCTGCCGTCTGACCCCCGACTATTTGCCGAGCCCTTCGGCATGTGCAATCCACGGCATAACGCCGAGTGAGCTTCAGCAGAAAGGCTGCTCAGAAAGTGAATTCGCCGAACGCGTGTACTGCGAATTGACGAAGCCGGAGACCTGCATGGTTGGCTACAATGCCATGCGTTTCGATCATGAGGTCACGCGGTTTCTGTTCTGGCGGAATCTACGCGATCCGTACGCATGGCACTGGGAGGACGGAAATTCCCGGTGGGATGTCATCGATCTGATGCGCGCGACGTATGCACTCCGACCGGCAGGAATCCAGTGGCCCACGTATCCAAACGGCAAACAGTCGTTCCGCCTCGGGGATCTTGCCAGGGCAAATGGGGTGCTTGATGGAAGCGCTCACGATGCACTTGTAGACGTGAAGGCGACGCTCGAATTGGCCAGGCTTGTCCGGAACAGGCAAAGCCGGCTCTTCGACTACTACTTGGGTCTGTGCGACAAGGGGAAGGTAGCGGAGGCCATGGAGCAAACGTTCGTTTGGGTAAGCTACAAGATTTCACCTTACAGACACTGCACGGCTGTTATGGCAGCCCTCGGACGCGACCTCGAGTATCGCTTCGTGGTGTATGCCTATGATCTTGCATCGGACCCGAGCGATCTTGTTGCACTGTCGGAGGACGAGCTCTATGACCGGCTGTTTCCGGCCACACGGGGCAAGAATCTGGTCCACCTGTATGCGATCAACCAAAAGAAGAATCCGTTTGTGGTTCGACATCACTTGGAGGAGTATACCGGGCGAAAAAACGTCCTCGGAGGCCGCGTCGGACGGCGGCTCGGCATCGACGAAACGAAGCTGCGCAAGCATCTTGAAATCTTGCAGTCGGATCGGCAGTTTGCCTGGCGCGTTCGTCGCGTGTTCAAAAGGGCCCGTCGTGCAAGAGACGAAACAGCAGATGTTGACCAGGCCCTGTACGAGGGATTCATTGACGACAAAGACCGAAGGAAGCTTGACGAGATGCTCAAGGAGGGTCCGATGGTTTCCCAAGCTGCATGTGTAGAATTCGCCGACTCTCGGCTGCCGGAACTCGTGTTTCGCTATCGTGCCAGAAACTTCCCAGAAGGTCTGAGTGCGGACGAGAAAGCACGCTGGGTTCAACACTGCCGAAATGTCCATCTGGCCCCGCGGGAAGAGGACGGCACGACGGCCATGGACAGGTTCGCAGCCGCACTTGCCGCCGAACGTGCAGAAAGCCCGGATAAGGAGTCGCTTCTGGATCAGTGGGAAGCGCACGGCAAGAGCATACGGGAGGCGCTTGAGCGAGGTGACGTGCCTGCAGTGTATCGGTGCACCGGATCGTGAGAACTCAATTCATCTGACCATGAATGCCATGAAGCTCAAAGCTGTACTTTGCAGTGCACTTCTATTCGTGGTGGCTGTGTCGCTCTACGGCCACGACCTCTTTCTGAAGCTCACGAGCCACTATCTGGAACCACACCAACAGGCTGTCATCGCTCTCTACAACGGGACCTTCGACCAGAGCGAGAACGTGATAACGCGTGATCGTATGGTTGACGTGAGCATTGTCGGCCCGGAGGACGAAGTAGAGCATCCGGATACGTCCGACTGGTGGGAGAAAGACGACGCCACGTGGCTTGATTTCGAGACGGGCACGGAAGGCACGTACCTGATCGGGGTGTCCACGCGGTCTCGCGTAATTGAGTTGTCCGCCGAGGACTTCGACGCGTATCTATCCCACGACGGCGTGTTGGATGTCCTCGAGGCCCGGCGGCAAAGCGGGCCGCATACCGAGCCGGTGATGGAACGGTATTCGAAGCACGTAAAGGCGATCTATCAAGTCGGTGACCGTCGGACTGATGCATTCGCACGACGGCTGGGCTACCCGATCGAGATCGTTCCATTAAGCAATCCGTACGAGATCAAAGCCGGCGAAGGGTTGGATGTCCTCGTGCTTCGTGCAGGTGAGCCTGTGGCTGACCAGCTGGTCTACGCCAGTTACGAAGGCTACCACTCGCACGATCCTGACGGAGGCCATGTAGAGTCTTTCGTGACGCGAACGGACGCTCGCGGTATAGCCCGAATCGAAGTCACGGCTGCGGCCAAGTGGTATGTTCGATTGATCCACATGACCGAGAGCGATGAGGACGAGGTCGACTACGAGTCGCAATGGGCGACGATGACTTTCGAGGTACGGTAGGGGGCCAGATTGACTCCATTCGGCGACGTGTCCGATCAGTTCTGAAGAACACGTTTTTCCCTCACCGGTCCTCCAGAAAGACCACATTGACGGGTGTGCCGCGGCGGATCTGAAGGAGGTTGGACGCGTGACCTGTGTTGACCGCCACTTCAAGGAAGTCTTGGCTTCCGAAAAGCAGCAGGGGCTCGCCGGCAGCTACCTCGCCGTACACGGTACAGACCGCGCCCAGGATTGTATTGCCGACGTAGCACTTGATCGCACGTCCATTACGGCGGCGGGTGAAGAGGTCGCGTGGTATGTTGGTGATGCAGTTGCCGAAGTGATCAATGTGCACAATCCAGCCTCGAATGCCCTGATCGTCGTCGATCGGCAGCGCCCAAAGGAGCGGTCGCAGCGCCTTTATCGGTGACCCCACATCCGCTAGTGAGCGTCCGGAGGCAAGGTGCGCAGCGGCCGGAGCAAATATGTCGCGCCCGTGAAAAGTGTCGCAGGGAGTGCCGGTACGATACGCGTCAACGCGATCGAGCTGCACGAGCTCGCTTGGTTTCTCGTCACCCAAAAGCAAGGCGAAGAGACCGTTGTCGGGGCCGACGAACGTCTGGTCGTTGTAACGGAGAGCGACTGCTCTACGACTCGTGCCAACGCCCGGATCTACTACCACGAGATGGACAGTATCCGCCGGAAAATATCCGACTGCTTGCCGGAGCACAAACGCTGCATCCATGACGTCGAACGAAGCCACCTGGTGCGAAATGTCGACGATGCGCACCGCCGGGTTGATCGTTAGGATCGCCCCTTTCATTGCCGCGACATACCCGTCGCTTTCCCCGAAATCCGACGTTATGGTAACAAGGTGGGACACACGGACGGCAGATCGGGTATTCGGACCCACGGCTTAGTGGTTCTGCCTATACCCTATGTTTTTCATACCAAGCGGCATGGTGTGGGTCATCCAGTCGCTGGCCGCGCCCTTGATTTTGTGGCAAGCGTTACAGTGCCACGTTGACGCCCATCTGAATCGTCCGTCCGGCAGCCGGCTCGAAATGATATCCAAAGTTGATGTGAACCAATAAGGCATTGTAGCTGGCATCCAGAATATTGCGCACGCGAACGAACGGCTGCATGGTCACACGTCCAAGAGTTAGCCCTGTATGTCCAGCGTAGACGTCAACGGTCGCATACCCGTCGTCAAAAGTGAAGGTATTGTGTATGGTAGAGATATCGGACAATGCGCGGATGGCCAGCTGGCCCACGAAGCCGCGAAGCCTCGTTTCCACGTCGACGTGCACGGAGTGCTCCGGCACAAGAGTCCGGATTTTGAATCCATCGGAATGATACTGCGAATACCTGCCTCCCGACCACGTGGCACGGATGTGCGTGGAGGGATGTGCCTGGAAGGTTGCGGAAATCTCCACACCCTGATGGAGAAGACTGCCCTCATTTGTGAGAAACGAGTCGCTGAAGCTGCGAGACCACTCCTGAAACCTATCGTTTGTCCGGAGTCGATACGCGGCGATGTCATACTCCAATCGGCCCCGAGCCAGCAGCCCCCGTGCGCCGATCTCAAAGCCGACCGTGCGCTGAGGGTTCAAGTCGTCGTTGAATCCGCTGGCGCCATCCGGCCGATTGATGCGTTCGGTCATTATCGGGGTTTCGAACGCTGTACGCACGTTTGCGAAGAAGAGGGTATGAGTCGTCTTGTAGGCAACGCCGACCGACGGGCTTACAACCCGAAAATTCCTCTTGCCAGATTTATCTCCCTCAAACTCATCCATCAACCTGTCGTCCAACGCGAAGCGGATACCATCGATGCGAGCCCCTACAGTTGCACTGAGTTGGGACGTCAATTGCACACGCGTCGTGCCGAATAGAGCTACGTCATGCACGCGTTCGTATTGACTGGGAAAGATCCCTTCATCGTCCTCATTGTTACTTGTGGTCACGTGGTCGTCCCACTGGAAGCTGGCATCGAGCCCGGTACCCCAGCCGACCCGGCCCCGCTGCCGCCGCAGCTGAAGACGAACGCCACCCGCAATGCGGTCCATGTCGACCGCAAGGTGATCCTCTTCAAAGGAGAACGAATTACGGCGCCGCCGCAGAACACTGTACGCAGTGATGGACGCGAGGCCCACGTGTGTTGGCCTATACAGCGTAATTCTGCCTTGGAAATGCCCGCTTCTCTTGCCCGCCTGCAACGCAATGAATGGAGGGGAGGCCTGCCGCGGATTTGCTAGGGCCTCCTCAGGAGTAAGTGGGCCGGGTGATTCAACATCCTGCAACGCTGCCGCGACGTTGAGTTGGAGGGCGGATTGGCTTCCTATGCCCAGATGGCCGTTGAAGCCAGCGCGGATGAACCCGCCCGCGCTGTGGTCACGATATCCCACCTGGTGCACCGCGGAGCTATACACGGAGAATCGTTTCTGGCCTGAACCAAAGCGCGCACTACCCGAAAACTGTTTCAAGCCATAGCTTCCGCCCATGGCTCTCAAGCGCAGCGCAGGCGTGTCCTGTGCGGGCGACGTCGACAGAAAAAGTACACCGCTGCTCGCGTTGCCCCAATACAGCGAGGAAGGCCCGCGAATGAGCTCCGCCCGACGAATGAATGCTGGGTCTACGATGTCGGTTATCGTTTGGCCGTCGGGCATGGTCAGCGGGACGCCGTCCAGCACGACCTGTACACTCCGAACTCCGAAGGAGGAGCGAAAGCCCATTCCACGTATGAGCAGACGCTCGCCGAGAGCATAGTGCCCGCGGTCGCTGACTAGGATACCGGGCAGGCCGCGAAGCACGCTCTGGAGCGTGAGTCCAGGCTCGGTGGCAAGCAAATCGTCGCTTCGCAGCCTGAAGGCAACGGCAAACGGGGCAGTGGCGTGAGTCTCGAGTGTCCGCGCGGCTCCGAGGATACTTTCCGAGCCGACGAATTCCAGAGTATCCGGATCCGCCGCAAAAGATACCGCAGTGACGAAAAACCCTGCGGCAAGAAGATGTGACACGCGCTGGACCATGGCGGAGCTACAAGACAATCAGGCGAACTGCAGCACCAACAGTACGGCCTACATCATCAGCCGTTCCTTGAGGGCCCGCGAGCGCTCGCGGCTGGCAATTACTTCGTGACGACCTTCAAGGACGAGTTTGTAGCGCCCACTGAACCAAGGGATCATCTCCTTAATGCTTTTTAGTCGCACGATCGACGAACGATGCACGCGCACGAACTCTTCCGGATTAAGGCTCGATTCGAGTTGATCGAGGGTATGGCTGACAATGTGCTGACGCAGAAGGGGGCGTGGAGCCCGAGCGTCTTCCACCAAAACGAAGAGCCTCGTGATACCGTCGATGATTTCGGCTGACACCAGACGGTCGGTACTTATTACGAGTATCCGGTCCCGATAGGGAATCGTGATCCGCTCAAGATACTGCTGAGGCTTTGCGGTCGGGGCCGCGGCATGTGTTTCAAACCAGTCCAGAAGACGATCGAGCCGTTTGCCGCTCTCGCGGCGATTCTCCGGCAGAGCCTGCAGCCGCTCTGCACGCGTGATGGCTTCGTCGAGTCGCTCCCGCACGATGGGCTTGAGCAGGTAATCCACCGCGTTGGCCTCGAATGCGCGCAGCGAGTACGTATCATGCGCTGTGATGAATACGACGACCGGGTAGCGCTCGGGCGGGATCTGCTCCAAAACGTCGAAGCCATTCATTTCTGGCATCCGAATGTCCAGAAACAGCAGATCCACTGTGTGAGATGCTAAGAACTCCAAAGCGCTGGGACCGTCGGAAGCCTCACCGACGACCTGCAAACGACCTGCTTCGATCTGCGGCGCTAGGAGTGTGCGGAGCCGGTTGCGTGCGGGCGTTTCGTCGTCTACGATCAGGGCGCGTAGCATAGGATGTTTAGTTGTGAGACTCGACCATGACCGAATGGACACGGCGGGAGGCATTCGGCGGCTGCATCGGAATGAACAGCCGCGCCGTCGTGCCATTAGGGTCACTTTCTAAGCAAAGGAGGTCGTCGCGGTCGTAGAGTCGACACAATCGGGCCGACACGTTGCGCAGCCCAATGCCGTAGAATCCGCTGTCACCCGGGTCGCATTCGCTTCGTCCGAAGAGTGCGGCAATGCCCACGCCTGTGTCGGAGACAACAATTTCTGCGATGGTATCGTCAGCAGGGCGGCCTTCGATCCGCAGCGTGCCACGTCCCCGCCTTTTTTCCAGTCCGTGTTTGATGGCGTTTTCCACGAGTGTCTGAACGGCAAATGCGGGAACGGGAAGGGTTGCCAATTCCGCATCCAGATGTCGGTAGATCTCTAGACGAGTGCCGAAGCGTGCTTCTTCGATGCCCAGATAGTGCCCCACGAGAGCCCATTCTTCCGCGAGCGACACGAATTCGCGGCCACCCGCGCGCAGAGTGTACCGAAAGATTGAAGCCAGATGTTCAACGGCTTCTTCCGCTTCGGCCGAGTGATCTTCGATGAGCGCAAGGATTGTGTTGAGCGCGTTGAACAGAAAGTGCGGATTGATCTGTGCACGAAGAGCAGACAGCTGCGCTTCGGCGGTCTCGCGCACCAGGGCCCGCTCGCGTTCCAAGAAGTTTAGCCGATCAATTGCGAGCGCCAATTGTCCCCCAAGACCGCGGAGCATGTCCAAGTCTTCCAGATTGTAAACCGAGAGCCGGTCTTTCCTCGGACCGAGAAGGAGAATGCCGAGGGCCGTCGTGTCACCACGGATGGGCACTGCTAGGCTGACCTTGCGCTCGCGCAACACGTGACCCAACTGGACCGGCAAAGTGCTCTCGTTGAGTTCTGGTCTTTGTGCCCAGATCGTTCCTTCTTCCTGAAAATGAGGCCATACGATGCGCACGTCTCGGTCCGTGAGATACGGCGGCTCCGGGTTGAAAGGAACGTCAATCCAGGGGCCCGCAGGCCCAGAAGGGAGCAGGAAGAGATGCCCAGACCGAATCTGGAACGCCCTGCTGACCGTTGTGATTGTGTCCCTGGCCAGAGTTTCGATATCCAGAATGGAGCGCATGCGCTCCTGAAAGCGGCTGAGTTTATTGCGGGCTTGCTGCCGGTCGGTAGCGAAAAAGAGCGCGGCATAGTTGCGGACACGCATTGCCAGGCGCTCGAAAATGATGAGAAGAAGTATTACGTATATGCCCGCCGCCACCGTAGTCGACATGCCGATGCGATCTAGAATCGGTTCGACGATTGCCATTCCACCGACGAAAGCGAAGAAGATGAGCCCGACTGTTGTGAGATACGTCAGCGATCGACGCAGCACGCCGCCGATTTTGCCGTACTGGAGTGCGGTAAGAGATACGAGGACGACGGGGACAATTGAAAGGAGCTGCGCGGTGACGATTACCCATCCCGCGGTGGTATCAGTGACGACACCGAAAAGTGGCGCCACACCCAATACCGACAGACCGAGGAGTATCGCGACCGAGAGCATGACGGCGCTTCCGATCGGCGGCCAGCCTCTGATGTGGGTCTTAGCTGCATGGCCATGCCGCGCGTGCAAATAGAGCGCGTGTGCCGCCGCCATTCCGAGGTAGCAGCACGCGTAGAACAAGATGGGCCCGATGAGGCTGTCGAGCGTAAGCGGTCCAGCGCTCCCTTTGAGCGTGGTCAACAGGGCAAGGGTGCCCAGCGTAGCCGCCGGCATATACAAGAGGAGCAGCCAGCGTCTGACTCCTCGTCCAACCAATTGCTCGCGGTCTCGCAGGACCTTGTGCAAAAGCAGCGCAGGGAACCCGATCCATCCCACCAGGCCCACGAACGTAAGCGCCTGAAACACCCGGTCGATCGTGCTGCCGACCTGTGTCGGCGGCGCGACGCTCACCATGACGAGCCGTAGCAGGTTGCCGACGATCCACAAGGCGGACACAACAATGAGAACGAGGGTAAAGCGCGCCGGCTTGCTCCGGTGGACGAGCGGTATGGCGATGATAAGTCCGATCAAATGCAGAAACGTGCCTACGACGAATCCCCACACCGAAAAATGCCATAGCATCGGCGTAAGCGGGTAAAGGAACGCCGGGTAGCGCGAAATCCTTACGTCCACCTGGACCTCTTCCAGGCCGGGCCCGCGCAGGACGCTGTAGGTTCGCGTGCTACCGAGCGGGATGCTCTCGATGGCGGCCTGAAGGTCTTCCAGTGTGAAATACTGACGGTAGTCTAGGCGGTAGAACAGATCGTCTTCCTGAATGCTACTTTCGTCACCACTTCCATGAAAGACGTGCGCGGCGGTGATCAGGCCATCGTCTTCCGTCCAGGTAACCCAGTCGTATCCGCGCTCTGTCCTCTCGCCGGTGAGGACCTTCGCAACCTCGGCGTAGTCGGCGGCCATGCGGGCCAGCGGGGCCAGTGCCACGAGGACCGTTGCTACCAGAAGAATGCGTGTGTGGAGCAAATACCGGTTCACTTCACAGATCAACGAAAACGCTCAAGCTACGTCTAGCGATCGGGAGCACAAGAGCCTGGTGTGATCCTTCGGTCGAGCTGCACGAGGCGGTACTCTGTGCAAAATGAAAATTACGTACCAATGTGCTGTAGATTGTCAGATCGCAACCGATCGGTGTAGATTCAGCGGCCGGTCGTCCATTCGACGTGGCGGCCGGCACCGACATGACAATGCTCATCGATACTCACGCACACCTCTACCATCGACGCTTCCAGCATGACCTTTCCGAGGTACTTACGCGTGCGTACACCGCCGGCGTAACGGCCATGGTGCTGCCTGCCATTGACGT
Organism: Rhodothermales bacterium; assembly: GCA_012267425.1. GTDB lineage: Bacteria > Bacteroidota > Rhodothermia > Rhodothermales > Bin80 > Plut-88865. The sequence goes on along the minus strand of JAAXGO010000091.1, from coordinate 11,596 downwards.
TTCATCTATTCACGCGGCACTCGGGTTATGTGAACGCGAAAGCGGGCTCTATGCCATGGCGGCGCTGCATCCCTCCTCCACGAGGGAGGCTTCCGAAGAGGACTTTGAGGCCGTGCGGACGTTTTGTGACGATTCACGCATCGTGGCGGTCGGCGAAAGCGGGCTTGACTACTACTGGGATCGATCATTTGACCTTGTCCAGCAAGATGTATACCGCCGACACGTGCGTCTCGCAATCGAAAAAAATCTCCCGCTCATCCTTCACGTGCGCGCACACAGAGGGCACGATGAGCCTCACAGAGATATCGTGCGAATCCTGCGCGAGGAGCGTGCGCAGTCGCAGAATCCTGAGAGGCTCCGTGGCATCTTCCATTGCTTCACGGGGCCGGCCTGGTTCGCTGATGCCGCGAAGGAGCTGGGATTCCTGATCGGGATCGGCGGCGCTATTACGTTCAAGAACGGAGGAGTGGACGCCCTAGCTGCAAGCATTCCGCTGGAGATGATGGTACTGGAAACGGACTCTCCGTTCCTGGCGCCCGTGCCATATCGCGGCAAACGTAACGAGCCTGCCTACGTGCGACGAGTGGCAGACAAACTGGCACTCGTCAAAGGTGTGCCAGTCGAGGAAGTCGAACGTGTGACGACCGACAACGCCGTGCACCTATTCGGTCTCGATATCTGAAGCCGAGCTTCGGATATGATGTGGGCGACCTCAGCTGTCCTCGTCGTCGACCACCTCGAAATCGGCATCTTTAAAGCCTTGGTCGCCGCTCGGTGCAGCGCCGTTGCCGGCCGCCGCGCCGGGTTGCTGAGCCGTGTAGATGTCGCTTCCGGCCGCCGCCCACGCTTGATTGAGTTGTTCTATGGCAGATTCGAGCTCTCCGAAGTTTTTCTCCTTGTGTACGGTCTTTAGGCGCTCGAGGGCAGTTTCGATCTTGGATTTGTTTTCAGCAGACAGCTTCTCGCCGTATTCTTTGAGATTGTTGTCGCTCGAGTAAATCAGAGAATCCGCCCGGTTCATCAATTCGACCTCTTCCCGGTGCTTTCTGTCTTCGTCGGCATTTTCCTTCGCCTGCTGACGCATCTTCTCGATTTCTGCTTCAGAAAGTCCACTCGACGCTTCGATGCGGATCGACTGCTCCTTACCTGTAGCCTTGTTCTTGGCATTCACGTCAAGGATGCCGTTTGCATCGATATCGAAGGCAACTTCGATCTGCGGGGTGCCGCGGCGTGCGGGGGGAATGCCGTCGAGGTGAAAGCGCCCGATCGTGCGATTGTAGGCGGCCATTTGGCGGTTGCCCTGCAAGATGTGGATTTCCACGGACGGCTGATTGTCGGCGGCCGTAGAGAAGATCTCTTGTTTCCTGGTCGGGATCGTCGTATTGGCTTCGATGAGTACTGTCATCACGCCGCCAAGCGTTTCGATTCCCAGATTTAGTGGCGTGACATCCAAGAGCAGCACGTCGTCGATGTCCTGCGACAGCACGCCGCCCTGAATCGCCGCGCCGAGTGCGACCACCTCGTCCGGGTTGACAGTGCGATTGGGCTTCTTGCCGAAGAATTTTTCCACTTCGGCCTGAACGAGCGGCACGCGCGTCGATCCTCCTACGAGGATTACTTCGCCTATCCGGTCTGGGGTCAGCTTCGCGTCCTTGAGTGCCTGCTCCATCGGCCCGACTGTTCGCTTGACGAGCGGTCGGATCAATTTCTCGAACTGCGTACGCGTGATGTCCATGGTCAGGTGTTTCGGTCCCGACTGTGTGGCCGTGATGAATGGCAAGTTGATCGTTGTCTGCGTAGAGCTGGACAGCTCAATTTTCGCTTTTTCCGCCGCCTCTTTGAGCCGCTGCAGTGCCATCGGATCGTTGCGGAGATCGATGCCTTCATTCTTTTCAAACTCGCCTGCGATGTGGTTGATGAGGCACTGATCGAAATCGTCTCCACCCAAGTGGGTGTCACCGTTTGTGGATTTGACCTCGAAGACGCCGCCGCCGAGCTCCAGGATCGAGATATCGTAGGTCCCGCCGCCGAGATCGTAGACGGCAATTATCTGGTCTTCGTCTTGTTTGCCGAGGCCATATGCGAGGGCGGCGGCGGTTGGTTCGTTGATGATGCGCCGAATCTCGAGGCCAGCAATCTTGCCCGCCTCCGTCGTTGCTTTGCGCTGCGCATCGTTGAAATACGCCGGTACGGTTACGACGGCTTCGGTGACTTTCTCACCGAGGTAGTCTTCCGCCGTTAACTTCAACTTCTGAAGTATCATCGCGGAGATTTCCTGCGGGGCGTACATCTGATCGCCGATCTTGATGCGGGTGATGCCATGGCCGCCGTCAATGACTTTGTACGGCACCGTTTTTAGCTCTTCTGGGACTTCCTCAAAGCGACGTCCCATGAAGCGCTTGATCGAGAAAATTGTATTGGTTGGATTGGTGATGGCTTGCCGCTTGGCAGGCGCACCTGCAAGGCGATCGCCGTCGCTCTTAAAGGCAACAACAGACGGAGTCGTGCGAGCACCTTCCGCGTTCTCGATGACTTTCGGCTCGCCGCCCTCCATGACAGCGACGACGGAGTTGGTTGTACCAAGGTCTATACCGATGATTTTTGCCATTTTCGTCGTTTTGGTCTTAAAAGGTGATGCGGTATGTACGCTGCACGCCTTTCTCAATAACCTTGCCGCTTTAGATCAACGTGCCAATTTGTCAGACTAGCGAGATTCCGACTGACGCTACGACGTGTGTCCGCTGAAGGTCGATCGGCCTGACAAGCGACGGGTTAGGTCGTATATTTTGCCCGTCCAGCGGGCGGTCGCACAATGAGATTCGTTCCGAACTTCTTAACGATCGGCCGCATAGCGGTGACGCCATTCGTGTTGCTGCTGTTGTTTACCGATAGACTCTGGGGACAGGGAGCGGCGCTGATCCTGTTCGTGCTTGCGGCGATTTCGGATTATTGGGACGGACGACTCGCCCGAAGCATGGATGCAGATTCACGGCTGGGCAGATTCCTGGACCCGATGGCGGACAAGATTCTCGTCTTGGGGACGTTCGTAGGATTGGCTGTATTGCACCCGGAGGTGGCGCCGTGGTGGGCGGTAGTACTGATAGCGGTGCGTGATCTTGGTATAACGGGAATTCGCATACGGCAGGAATCGCAGGGACGAACGCTTAGGACCATCCCCATGGCAAAAACGAAGACGACGTTTCAGCTCGTCTACCTGATTGGCATACTGACTCTTCTCACTGCGAGGTATCTTCCTGGCATCGTGGCACAAGGAGCGCTTTGGGTGCTACAGAGCATGATACCGATAGCGCTTCTTGCTGCCGTCGTCGTCATCACTTTGTACACTGGGTGGCGGTACATCATTGGAATGCAGCACGAGCGGCCCCTAAAAAATAACTGACGGTAAGGCCTGATTATTAACCAACTGACCGAATCGAATGGATCTTGCACACAGAGACGCTTCACAATCGTCCGGACTTTCAAGAAAGGCCTATGCCCGCGAGCTGTTCAGGATTGGGGCGATCACGTTCTCAGAAAGCGAAGGGCTGACGTGGTCCAGCGGTCTGCGCGTGCCATTCTATTGTGACAACCGGCTTACGAACAGTTTTCCGCGTCTTAGACGGCAGATCACCGATAGCTTCGTGCAATTCCTCATGACGAATGGCATCATGCCCGAGACGATCGTGGGAACGGCGACGGCCGGCATTTCGCAAGCGGCACTTGTGGCTGACAGGCTGGCGCTGCCGATGGTCTATGTTCGACCCGAACGAAAGCACCACGGACGCGGCAGGCAAATCGAGGGAGGCCTTCCGCGCGGTCATGACGTCGTGGTCGTCGAAGACCTCATTGCCACGGGAGGATCCTCCCTGCGTGTTGTGGAGGTGATTCGAGAGCATGCGGAGTCAAACGTTCTCGCTTTGGTAGCCATGTTCACATATGATTTTCCGGGAGTTGCCGAGCGTTTTACAGATGCGGGCGTGCCGCTGTTTACGATCAGCGATTTCGACATGCTCGTCTCGGTAGCTGAAGAGGATGCGTTCATGTCAAGGGATCGAATCGCGACCCTTTGGGACTGGTATCGGGATCCGAATGCGTGGTCTCGGGCACGGGCCAACTGACTTTCAGGCATGCAGGCAACGATACTCACTGTCGGTGACGAACTTCTCATCGGACACGTCATTGATTCCAATGCCGCTTGGCTCGCCCGTGAGTTGAACCGACTTGGCATTGAAGTCCACCGTACGGTGACGGTGGGCGACGAGGTTGCTGCGATCCAGGAGGCCCTTGCGAGCGCCATTCGCACGTCGAATGTAGTTATCGTAACTGGCGGTCTTGGTCCAACACCGGACGACGTAACCCGCGACGCGCTGGCGAAGCATTTCCGCGTGCAGCTCCAAGTGGACGAAGCCGTACTTGAGCGGGTACGCCGGCGATTCTCCGAGCGGGGGTGGAAACTTGGGCAGCTGAGTGCGAGCGTGGCGCGCGTGCCAAGTGGATTTGAAACCCTTGGCAATGCGGCGGGGTCGGCGCCCGGGCTTTGGCGGCGCGATGCTACGTGCTCTGTAGCCGTGGTCCCCGGCGTTCCGCGTGAGATGAAGACCATCTTTCAGAGCGAAATCGCACCTCGACTCCTCGCACTCTCGCCCGGGCGGATTGTCGTTCACCGTACGCTCCGGACAGTGGGTGTCGGCGAGTCACACCTGCAGGCAATGATAGGGGATCTGTCGGAGTTCTTGGATGAATCGCTGGGAATCGCTTCGCTTCCGAGTTCCGGGCAGGTGCGCCTCCGCATCAGCGCATCGGGTTCGGACTCTCATCGAATTTGGGAGCGGATCGCCCGCCTGGAAACGCATCTGCGTACACGAATTGCCCCATATATATATGGGACGGATGACGACACACTGGAGGGTGTCGTGGGTGGCATGCTCACGGAGCGTACATTGACCGTAGCGGCGGCGGAAAGCTGTACCGGGGGACTCCTGCTCCACCGGCTTACCAACGTATCAGGCTCGTCCGCGTACGTAGCGGGAGGGGTCGTGGCCTATGCGAATCGGGTTAAGACCGACATCCTTAACGTACCGGGGGACCTCATCGAATCCAATGGCAGCGTAAGCGAAGCCGTCGCCCGCCGAATGGCCGCGGGCGTCAGGCGGCACCTCTCAGCCGATATTGGGGTGTCGATTACCGGAATAGCGGGGCCTTCCGGAGGGTCGCCGGAAAAACCGGTGGGAACCGTGTGGATCGGCCATGCGGACACATACGGCACCGATGCCCGGATTTATCGATTCGGTACTGACCGCTTGACGAACAAGGAGCGGTCGGCCACGGCGGCGCTCGACATGGTCCGAAAAAAGCTTCTTCTTAGGCGAAAAAGCGACATGGTTTTTTGATTTCTTTTCGAGGTATGACATAATGTTGTCACAGAGCATCATTATCATGCGAACGTCATTCGGAAAACCCACAATACGGAGACGATCATGGCTAAGATGAAATCGACAAAGGACACCCGCGCTTCGGCGCTTGATCTTGCAATGCGGCAGATTGAAAAGCAGTTCGGCAAGGGGTCGATCATGAGGATGGGAGACGCACCTGCCGTGCGGGTCGAAACCATTCCGACGGGATCGCTGGCGCTGGATGCGGCACTGGGTGTGGGCGGGATTCCCCGCGGGCGCGTCGTAGAGATTTTCGGGCCCGAATCGTCGGGAAAGACGACACTTGCCACGCACTGCTTGGCTGAAGCGCAGAAACTAGGCGGCGTGTGTGCATTTATCGATGCGGAGCACGCATTCGATCCGACGTACGCTGAGAAATTGGGTGTCGATACGGACGCCCTTCTCATGTCGCAGCCGGATACTGGAGAGCAGGCCCTCAGTATCTGCGAGATGCTCATACGCAGCGGTGCGTTGGATCTGATCATCGTGGACTCGGTCGCAGCATTGGTGCCGCGTGCGGAAATCGAAGGTGACATGGGTGACAGTCACGTCGGCCTTCAGGCCCGTCTGATGAGCCAGGCGCTGCGCAAGCTCACCGGCATTATCAACCGGTCGAACACCGTGCTGATTTTCATCAACCAGCTGCGGGAGAAGATCGGCGTGATGTTCGGCAATCCAGAAACAACGCCCGGCGGACGAGCACTGAAGTTCTACAGCTCTGTGCGGCTGGACATTCGGCGAATTGGCGCGGTGAAGAAGGGATCAGACGTAATCGGCAACAGGACGCGCGTCAAGGTCGTCAAGAACAAGGTGGCGCCGCCTTTCAGAACTGCCGAATTCGACATCATTTACGGTGAGGGTGTGTCGTCTCTTGGAGAGCTCGTTGACCTTGCGGTGGCGAACGGAGTACTCAGCAAGAGCGGATCGTGGTACAGCTATGGCAACATTAAAATTGGGCAGGGGCGCGAGGCGGCCAAGCGCTGGTTGGGCGACAACGAGAATGTGCACGACGAGGTGAAGCACTACGTCCGTGTCGCTCTCGGCATGGTGCCACCCCCGGCGTGCGACGAAGACGCGATGGACGGCCAGCGCGGCGGAAACATCGCGGAACAGGGATGACGATCGCGCGGCTTGCCTTCGGCTGTCTTGCGATCTGCAGCGTTGAAGCAGCCCCTACGGTAGCTCAGTCCAACGTGGACGAACGACTGCTGATCGGGGTATACCAGACCGAGTCTGTCACGTTTGCGCGCACCATGCGGTGGGCGGATCGGTCGGCCGTTCCGGGCTTCGCAGCCGGGCCTGTCGGTCTGGCGGTGGGTGTCGTTCGGGGGGACCGCGGTTTTAGTAGCCTGTACCGTTTTGCGGTGGCCGAGGCGGCGGCCGGAGTCTTGGCCTTCGGCTTCAAGTCAGTCGTCCGGAGGCCCCGGCCGTATGTTACTTTTAGCGACGTGCGGGCGCGCGGCAGGGTTGCTAGATGGGATCCTTTCGCGTTCCCGTCAGCACACGCTGCGATGGCTTTCGCTCTTGCTACGTCAGCGACATTCTCGCATCCACGTATGCTGACGGCCTCGTTCGGCTATGCGTGGGCGGCTGGCGTTGCCGCAAGCCGCGTCTGGCTAGGCGTGCACTACCCGAGCGATGTGCTAGTGGGCGCACTGCTCGGGGTGGCGGTCGCATTTGCCGTGCATGCCCTTGCGCCGCAGGGGAATACGCCGCCGAGGTAAGGTTGCGGTTGCGTTCTCAGCAACGATGCTCCATGCACGATATGTTGTGGATGCTACCGGATTATTACGCGAAGGCCGAGGTTGAACGTCCTAGGGAGCCCTAGGAAGACCTCCGCGTCGTCAGCCGTATTCGCGCGGGTACCGTTTCCGCGATAGGCATTGAACCGCGAGTTGTTCGTCGCGTCCTGGATGTAGAATGCGTCCAGGAGGTTGTATACGTTGAAGAAAACGCGCAAGTCGAACTGAGAAAGAGGAAGGAGGTGACGCGGGACGTCGTACCCGACGTTCAGATCGAATACGCTGTAGTTGGGTGTTTTCCATACTTGTTGGTCCCTTTGCTCAGGGTCCGTCCGGCTGGTCGGATCGTAATCGGCGTAATAGTTTGCATACGAGCGTCCGGTGAGTTTGGCATAGAGGCCGTCAAATGGAAAGAAGGTTACGGCGTAAGCGAACTGTGTCTGCGGTGCGTCGCCGACCTTTACATCCTTTATGTAGAGGTCTACCTGCTCCTGCGTTTCCGGATCGCCTTGGTCCGGTGTATACGCTGCATGGACGTCGTCGGTATACACCCAATTGCCGACTGACAAGGCCAGATCTGCACGGAACAAGCTCCGAGGCTGCCATGCCATTTCTCCCTCGATGCCACTATGCAGCGCGTCGAGGCCTCGGATGTTGATAAGTCCGTCATCGCCGTCCTGTTCGGTAACGAAGCGTGTGATCGTGCGGTCTCTCCAGGTGGTACTATAGAGGTTGAGACGGCCAGTAAGACGGCGGTCCGCCGACCGGAATGCACTTCCGAGTTCGACGGAAAGGAATTGCTCGTTCTGCGGGTCCGGGTTGAGAGTCCCTGTTATGTCGTCAATGGCCCCGTCGAAGATGGGCACTTTAGAGACGAGGCCGACATTTGCGAAGATGGACAACAAATCGCTGGTTAAGTACGACGCGCCACCTTTGAGTTGGAATCCAGTGAGGGCCTTGGTTTCGACAAAAAACGGATTGCCAGTCCCGTCATCGCGGAATAAATCAAGGTAGGTGTACTTGATGGAGGAGTATCCAAACATTCCATAGGCGCTTGCCCGGTCGGTTGCGTATTCACCCTGCGCGAAGCCGCCTATCCAATCGACGGTGTTGGTGTTGTTGTAGTGGAAGCGATCTCCCGGTTGGAGTGCCTTGCCATCCGATCCCCAGAAATCGTTGTCGTAGCGGCGGTATGCGGTGCCGCCGAGTAAATCTCGCACCGTGCGGTAGTGTTCAATTTCCGCCGTACGCCAGTCGATGCCGACTTGTACGGTCATGTTTTCGCCGAATTCGTGTGTGAACTTAGAAATCGCGCCGATCGTCCATTGGACGTTGTGGCTATTGCGCAGGACGCCGCGACTTTCTCCGTTGTCGCGATTGCGGCTGATCGTCGCATCGTAGTCCGCCACGCGTGCAGGACCCGTATAGTCCCAGACCAAGCTTCCGAACGTTCCCGTGCCACCACCTTTGCCGCCCGAGTAATAGACCACCGTGGACAGCAGAGACCTGTCTGTTAGCTGGGCAAAGTAGTTAAGGTTGATCTGTGGCTTGTGGAAAAAGTTCTCTCGCTCGTTGATCTGACCCGCTTCGATACGCTCAACAGTCCCGAATCCGTTGTGCTGCGTCATCGTGTAGCCTTCCGAGACCGGTGATACGTTTTGATTCCATCGTCGTCCGGCTTCGGGGAACGTATCAAATATGTCTGCGATAGTGTCGCTGTCTAGTCCGTCACTTTCGAAGACTTCTCGCGCATACTTGTGGTCGTAGGCTGCGATGTTTTGGCGGTAAAGATTCTGCCCGTGCCGTTGTGGTGCGCCGACGGCATACAGATCGAGGCGATGCCTTGGGCTGATGTTCCATGCTGTGGCCGCATAGTACGCCCACGCGTCTGTCCACGTTCCGTCGTAGTAGCCGCTGCCGGATTTACGAACGCCGTTGATGGTAAAGGCGAACTTGCCGCCGATGAGTCCGGAGGACAGTGAAAGGCTGGATTTCCAGAACCCGTCGTTACCGAATTCCTGCTTCGCCAGAACCTGTCGTCGGTTCTTGGACGGGTCGGTGATAATGTTGAGCGTTCCGCCGATCGACGGCGTGGCGAGGTTTACGACCGACAGTCCTCTTTGGAGCTGGATCGACGTGGTCGCATCACCGAGGCCATCCCAGTTTGACCAGTAGACCCAGCCGTTTTCCATGTCGTTGATCGGAACGCCGTTGATCATTACGGCGACGTTGCGCTGGTTGAATCCGCGCACGTTGACGCGTGCGTCGCCAGCTCCGCCGCCCTGAGCAGTCGAGTACACCGATGGCGTTACGTTGAGGACGAGTGGGATGTCCCGTGATCCGAGTTCATTCTGAATCTGTGAACGATCCACGTTTGTGTACGCGACCGGCGTCTTGCGCTCGACGGCGCGTGCGGCGAACACCATCATCGCGGCAAGCGACTGACTGGTGAACTGTATCCTGAAATCAGCGCTTACTTCCGCCTCGCGGATGGCTACAACTCGCGAAGTGGTTTCGTAGCCTACGAAGGATACCGTTACCGTATAGGTGCCGGGTGGAATTCCGGTAATGGAGTAGCGTCCGCCCTCGTCGGTGGCAGAGCCAAGGCCCGTGCCTTCGAGTATGACGCTGGCCCCCGGAAGGGACTCGCCCGTGTCGGTTTCTGTAACCGTACCCGTGATCGTATTCTGGGCAAAGGCGGTGCCCGAGAGAAGAAGCGCGACGACTGCAGCGACGCTTAAGTACCGTTTCATTTTCATGACATCTCAGCTGGTTGGGCGGTGGGGTATACGAACTGGTGGAGTGACTGGTCAGGGGTTGTTCTGTCACGTATCCTCTACGCCAATATTACGCAATTCGGAAGAAACTATTGGGACCTAGTAGGACCTAAATGCGTCCTGCGGCTAATGAATTGGGGCAGTGAAATTTCTCCGAGTTGCCCTCCACGAAGGAGCTGCGAGATCTGCTGGTCGACAAGGCCTTCGAGGCCTGAGGAGCTTACGCCGCAGAAGCCCCAATGGCGAAAGGTCTGCCGTGGACGAAGGGCTTAATGCCCGATTACATGGTGGGGGACGTAGGGTGCCTCCAAAGCTGCGATGTCGTCGGGCGTCAATTCTACGTCCAAAGCGCGGACGGCCGTATCCATATGAGCAACTTTCGTAGTCCCGATGATCGGCGCTGTAATACCCTCGCGGGACAGCAGCCACGCTAGTGCAACGACGGCAGGCAATTCTCTGCGTGTGGCGGCGACCCTGCGCAGTGCTGCAACGACCTTAGCATCGGCCGGATGGGTGTAGCGAGCGTGCAGGAGTTGGTCGCTTTCGGCGCGGGCGGTAGCCGGGGGATCCTCAAGTGACTCGCCGCGGGCCAGAAGCCCTCGGGCAAGAGGCGACCACGGTATAATGCCAAGTCCCTCTTCCCGGCAAAGCGGCAACATTTCGCGTTCTTCTTCGCGGTAGAGCAGGTTGTAGTGGTTCTGCATCGACACGAAGCGAGACAGACCGCCGGATGTGGCGGCGCTCAACATCTTCATGAGCTGCCAGGCATACATTGAGCTCGCCCCGAGATATCGCACCTTACCTTGGCGAACCAGAAGGTCCAGCGCTTCAAGCGTTTCTTCGATTGGCGTGTCGGGATCAAAGCGATGTATCTGGTATAGATCGATGGCTTCGACACCCAGCCTACGGAGACTTGCCTCGCAGGACTGCACGATGTGCTTTCTCGACAGGCCACCCCGGCTCGGACGGTCGGTCATCGGGAAAAACACCTTGGATGCGAGGACGATTTCATCTGCATTACCGAACCGTTTGAGCGCGCGTCCGGTGATTTCTTCACTTACGCCATAGGAATAGATATCAGCCGTGTCAAAGAAATTGATCCCGAGTTCGACGGCATGCCGGAAATGGGCTTGAGCAGCCTCTTCGTCGAGAACCCACGGCTGCCATGACGGGTCGCCATATGACATACAGCCCAGGCATAGTCGGGATACTCTCAGGCCGGATCGGCCGAGTCGGGAATACTCCATCATGGGTGCCGGCTTGCTTGTTTACTAAGTTCGGCACATGTAGCTTTTCCGGCAAGTCAAACTCTATGTAGTGGCAGCCAGGAAAGTCGAGATTTTTGAGCGGATTTGGACGATCGTGCGGTACTGGAATCCGATCTGAGGAGCGGAGTGGCCGGTCGGCAAGAAATTCTTGGCGGTTGGAGCGTCTTTTGCGACCTCAGAGGCGTGCAATCCACCCTTTCGGGCCTCCATCAGTGAGGCAAAGAGACACGTTGGCCTTGCGCTGCTGCGCCGCCATCGTGACATTCAGCTGATGGAGCTTGAACGTGCTCCTATGCCGCTCGAGAGCGGGCTTGGTGCCACCGCCTTCGCCGCTTCTCCTTCTTTTTCAGCAACAGGCCAAGTCGGTGCACGTTGGC
>JAAXGO010000090.1 GCA_012267425.1 Rhodothermales bacterium | reverse complement strand
GATCTTCTGTTTTCTCTCGTCAACTGGGCTCGGTTTGCCCAAATAAACCCGGAAAACGCACTTCGTCGTACCAACAGGAAATTCCGCCGCCGCTTCCGATACGTCGAAAAGCGACTTGCCGAGCTCGGGCGGACGTGGGAGGACGCTGACTTGGCCGAAATGGACCGGTACTGGGAGGAGGCCAAAAACAACGAGACCGTCAAATGACGTGACCTACTGATGGTCGTGCTTCTCTACTCCGGGATCGCGCTCGAGAAATTCGTCGTAGAGCCTGGTGTGCCGGCTCTCCATTGGGATTTCGTATCCGTCGATAAAGACGTGGTGGATGGTTGTAGAGGTCTCAAATGGGTCGCCGTCGGCGACGAATAGTGTCGCTTTCTTGCCGACTTCCAGAGAGCCGAGATCCTTATCAATACCGAAAATTTCCGCGGGCACACTGGTCACCGCACGCAGGGCTTCGTCGACGCCCATGCCGTACGCGGCCGCGAATGCGGCATGGTAGGGCAGATTCCGGGAATTGGCGGTATCGTCCGATCGGATTGCGAGCATTACGCCCGCTTTGTGCATAAGCCCCGGGTTTGCATATGCTTTGTCATAGCGATCGCTTGCACGCGTCGGAATGGAAAGTACGGGGCCAACCAAACACGGGATGCCGGCTTCGGCGATTTTGTCCGCCACGCGCCATCCTTCGGCGAGCCCGCTGAAGATGACGTTCGTAAGGCCTCGTTTCTCGACCCAATCAAGTGCCGCGGTAATGTCACGCGCGGTGTTCACGTACACGATGAGATGCTGTTCGCCGCGCAGTACGGGCAGCAAAGCGGCCATTGACGGGACGTATTCCGGGCGGCGGCCTCGTTCCGGGCTGGATTCGTACGTGGAGTCGATCCGCTCGTACAGCTCCGCGCGGTCCCACGTATCGTTGAGCTTCTTGAGTGCCTTGTCCGATGCTTTCTTTATGTCTTCGTCTGAGCGCCTATCGAATCGGCCGCGCCGTCCGGTAGACGGGAAGCGAAGGGCGACGCCTTCAAAGCCGGCGTACATTTGTTGTGGCGTGTAGCCGTGGAGGTTTACGAGTGCGGCCTGCCCAGGAAGCATGCCGCCGGAAGGCTCGGTAAGGACTGTCGTAACCCCGCTGACGCGTGTGACGGGAATGGCAACACCATTCGGATTAACGGCCGTGAGCGCCTTCATCTGCGGAGAGAGGTCGCCGAGTTCGGAGGCATCCCGTGTTTCTTCAAGTGATCCTACCTCGACCAGTCCGATCTGTGTGCCGGAATCGATCAAGCCGGGATAGATCGTAAAGCCCCTCAATTCGATGACCCGAGCTCCTCTCGGGGCACGAACGTTTGGACCCACGGCGACAATCCGATCTTTTTCTATTACGAGCGTGCCGCGCTCGATCGTTTTGCCTGTCACGGTTACAATACGTGCGTCCTTAAGGGCAATGGCGCCGTGTTGTCCCCGGGCATCGGTTGCCACAGCGGTCATAAGTAACACGGCGGCAAGCAAGAAATACACTGTGCGGTGCATGGGAGTCTATTCGCCTTGAAGGTATTCGAAGAGGTCGATGTCTCCGTCGTAGAGGCACATCTCGTGATCGCGGTCATCCGAGAGTGTCACGGATTCGACGTTGCTTTCCGGATCTACCCGCAGTCGCATATCATCTGGGTCCTTGTCGATGTCGAAATACACCGTACCATCCACAATCGTCATTTGAGGGATTGCGTAGACACTCAACGGATGTGCGTTGAAAAGTGCTAAGTCACCGTTCTTGCCGGCTTCGATTGAACCCACGCGGTCGTCTATGCCGAGTTGCTTCGCCGGATTGATGGTAATCAGCGCTAACGCTTCGTCGTCGGAGAGGCCCCCGTACTTCTGCGACTTGCCGGCTTCGTGATACAAATGCCGGTTTAGCTCGCTTGAATCCGAGTTGATCGACGTCACGACGCCGTTGCGTGTGAGAATGGCAGCGTTGTACGCGGTTGAGTAGTAGACTTCAAACTTGTAGGCCCACCAATCCGCAAAGACGGACGCCGCCGCGCCGAACTGAGCGAGTTCGGGCGCAATCTTGAACCCCTCGTTGACGTGTTGGAATATCACGCGGTCAATGCCAAAATCCTCCAGCACGTCGAGGAGCATGAGGATTTCGTCGGCGCGGTAGGAGTGGCAGTTTATGATGATGTCGCCACTTAAGATGTCTCCCATCACTTCCAGTTGAGCGTTGTATGGCGGCGATATTGCACGCGAAGAGGTTTCGGATATCTCTTCGTATTGCTTCCACGCTTCCGCGTACCGCTGCGCCTTGTTGAATGTCTCACGCAGTACGTACTCGACGCCCATTCGCGATGCCGGTCGGACGTTCGCTCCCTGCCCGTGCACCCTCGTCGGGTTTTCGCCCAACGCAAACTTGATTGTCCGCGGGGCACCTTCCATGCGTAGTCCATCCGGGTCCGTAATGCCCCACCGGTGCTTGATGGTTTCGTTTTGCCCGCCGATTACGTTCGCCGAACCGTGCATGACGTGCGATGTCGTCACGCCGCCCGCTAGGGCCCGGTATATGGACACGGCGTACGGATTGATGACGTCACCGACCGATACTTGGGCGGTGACGGGCGCCGTGCTCTCGTTCACATTGCTGATACCGATGTGAGAGTGGGCATCAATAATGCCGGGCATGACGTACATGCCGGACGCGTCGATCCGAAGAACGTCTGGTGGTGCACCGAGATTCTTGCCGACAGCGGCAATCCGTCCGCCCAAAATGAGCACATCCGCCTCCTCGAGCGTGCCGTTAGTCACGGTCAGTACCGTGGCGTCTGTAATCAGGATGTCGCCCATCGGCTGTGCGACAGCGGACGTGCAAACGACGAGGGTGAGAGCTAGAGGGATGCCACGCTTTTTCATGTTCGGTATCAGGTGTAATGACATGCTACATTTCCGGGTCGGAGGTACGTGATCCGCTTGCGGGAAACGTGCCGAGGCCCGAAGCGGTCACCGTGCCGTCGAACTCGTCGCCGGTGATGTCGAGACTGGCCGTGACTTCGCCAACGGAGTCCACGTGAAACTGGAAACTGATACTGGTTCCTTCTATTTCGATGTCGTGCAGATCTGCCGTGCCGTCCATCATATTGGTGGTAAGCGTACCGGACCAGTTGCCGTCGCTTCCGCGCAGGACCATCGTTCCGTGTACATCACCGTCCGGGCTGGAGACCGTGATGGACCAGGTACCTGTGGGATTGACCACAGCCGCACTGTCGGAGGCCGAACGGCGACGTGCTTCGATCTCGAATTTTTTTCCGTCGACGAATACGTACCGAATCTCGGTATCCTCGTCGAAGATCGGTCCCGTTGCGACGACCAGGTTGCCCATCTTGCCCGGGTCTATTGTGCCCATACTAGCCGATAGGCCGAGGATGTCGGCGGGATTCGTCGTGAGCGCGGCCAGGGCCGCGTCTTCGGCAAGACCGTGCTCGACCATGCGCCGCACGTTCGAGAGGACCTCCGACGGCTTGACACCGAGCGTTGAGAGCCCAAATGTGAGTCCCGCGCCGTGCAGAGTGGCTGCGGCGGAGACGTGTTTTGCACGCTCAAGCTCGAGGCGTGCCTCCAGGTTCTTTTTCTCGGCCTCGATATCTTCGAACGAATGCGTTCGAAGCATCGGATCGTACTGTTGTGGTGTCGCAGCTTCGGGGAGCTCTGCTGCTGCATCCCCAGGTGCGGCCTGCGTCGAATCAGGGGAGTCGGACTCTGCTTTCTTTTCTGTAGCGGGCGGAAGGTCGAGCCCGAGTATCAACGGATGATTCGCCGCGTTGAGCTTGTCGATCGCAGCGAAGCTGCCTTTCAGCCCGGCGATCACGACCGGGAAGCCGAGTTCGGCCTGCAGCGCAAGTATGCGATGGAGATCCAGCTCGTTTTCCGCGTTGAAATAGACCGGCTTTTCGCCGTCAAGTACAGGAAACAGAGCATAATGCACTGGATCGTAGGACGGGCGTGCCAGTGCGGTCGGGTCTTCGGCATAGAGTTGTTCCACTCGTTGTCTGCGCGCCGCTTCGTGGTGGAGCTGCCGCCACTTGGCGATGATCGCCATGTCCGTGCCTGGATACATCCTGCGGGCGGGCTCGAACTGCGCAAAGAGTGACACGTCGCGCTTAACTACGAGCTCGTTTGTACTCTTGCCATCAAGTAGGAGGATGACTGCACCGGAGCCAGGCAGCATGCGTCCCCGAGGTACGACGTGAGCCGCGGTGAAGCCAGCCTTACGCAGGTCGAGGAGACTCTTGTGGTCCGGATCCAACATCGATTGAACGTCACGTTGCGGCTGGATTCCTGCCTCGTCGTCCGGCGGATAGGCAGGGTTTTCCGGGCGCTCCCGATCGGGTTCTTCTTTCGGCACGGGTAGCCCGACATGAGAAAGTCCATCGATGAATCCTGCGTAGACTGTCAGCGATTCGGCGTCGACGCGTTCCGCGTCGAACGGAACAACGACGTTTTGTCCTACGCTCAGAATCAACCCATCGCGAATTACAACGGTCGCTTGCTCAGCGGCATGCCCCGGCGAACGCACCACACTCGCGTTGATCAGCGCATGGGTACGCGTTACGATCGGTACCTCTTCGCCGCTGTCGACCTGCCCGGAAGCGATCTGCAGGTCGAATGACAAAAGAAAGAAGAGAAGGAGGACTGAAGTAAGTGCGCGCATGAAACGATTGCAATGAACAGAATGGTTTGCTTCCGGGTCGTCCTCTCAAGGACCTTCGTAGGACCAGTTGTCTACGACACCCAATACGACGACATTCGCAGGCATGGCAGAGATAGAGGTCACCTGGGCTGCTGCCTTGCCTTCGCGTGCAACGAGGACATAGTCACCTAGGCCAGCGCCGAATCGTGGATCCAGTGCCAGCATTTCCGGTGTATCCGCGCGAAGCACGCCGTTTTGGTCCACTTCGTGCACGACGAGAATTTTTGAAGGGCGGAAGACGGCAGTTTTTCGTGTCGAGACCACGGAGCCGGTGACCTTACACAAAAACATGAAGAATTACGACGTTCAGAGGACGAGTTGCTTGAGTGCCTGTACGTTGCGCACGATGTCTTCGCGGCTCATTGAACGGTACTGCTCGGGCAACAGCTCTCGGCTCGTACACTCAAGAACGGCCACGAGTGTTTGCAGTTCAACTTCCAACGGATACGTCGGGGGAATAAAGTCTTCTACCACCGACTCAAGTATCTCTCTGGTCACCGAATCGTCTCCCGTCGCTACGGCGCGAAACTTCGCGCGTGTCATGAGGGCCTCCATGTCGGCACCGCTGTACGTCCGCTCGCCATCGAGCAGCGCCTCCGGGATCTCGTCGACTTCCAGTTCAAGGCCGGTGCGACGCATCATGACACGCAGTAGCTCTTCCTTGCCTTCGCGGCTCGACGGATAGAAGAGCGCAATATGCTCTTCGGCGCGACCCTGTCTTTTAAGATCAACAGGCATGAGATCGGGCCGGGCGGTGACGAGAAAGAACAGGATATTTCCTCGATGTCTCGGGTTGCTCATAAACGAAGCGATCTGCCCAAACACGCGCTTCGAAACACCAGAGTCTCCTTGTGCGTCACGGTTGCCCAACGCGGCGTCCGCCTCGTCAATCATCACGGCAACCGGCGGCATGGCCTCGAGGAGGTGAAGGATTTTTTCCAGATTGCCTTCCGTCTGTCCCTGCCACTGCGACCGAAAATTCTTGAGCTTCACCATCGGAATCCCAATCTCACCGGCAAAACAGGTAATCAGAAACGTCTTGCCTGTACCGACTGGCCCGCTTATCAGATAGCCCATTGGTAAGACGTCCGTGTGGCCTTTCTGGAGGGCACGGGCCGCTTGTCTCAGATGCCGTTTGGCCTCCTTGTGCCCTGCGACCATATCAAGATTCCAGTCGGTCTCGACGAATTCCAACATCCCAAAGGCAGCTTCCTCGATCATCCCCTTTTTGAGTGTAGAAAGCTGTTCGTAGGTGAGTCGGGTCCGGTTTTCCGTCGTGTCGGCGAGGATGGTGCGGAGCTGGATGAGTCCCAGTCCCGCTGTGTTTGACGCCACCGCATCGAGTCCGATGTCGGAATGCTCTGTGAATGCCTCGTGCGCGTTTTTCGTGTACCGCTCCGCAAATTCGCGCCGGGCCTTGAGGCCTGGCATCGGCACATGTATCTCGGCCGTCCACGGACTCTGGACCAGTTGCTGATTGAGATCCGACAGGTTTTCGGCCACGAGACAGACGGTGAAGTCACTTTTCAGGAAGAGCGGATCATGTGCCCACCGTTGCAGGAATACGAGAGCGTTGCGGTCCTCCGACGAATACATCGACGCCTCGGCCATCGGGACGACTGTCTCCGCAAAATCGACGATGCAGGCGATGCGGCGGCCTTCGGCCAGGCGGAGCCGGAAGTAGTTATCCAATACTGATAGCGCTCGTACCGGGTCTTTTGGGCGCCTGCGTGTGAAATCGGTACCGAATACCGTATCGTAGCCCGACAAAGCGCGGTTGAAGTCACTCTGCGTGTCCGCCTCGCCGAAGTGGATGCCGGCCGATCGGTCGTAGAAAACGATCAGGTCCCGGGCTGCGAAGAGATCCTCGGTCAAAAACGTGCGGAGCGGCACGTAGGTGGGCTCGCCGGAATCATCAACCGTTTGTACGAGGTCGCGCACGTTGCCGTGCACAATGAATTGGTTGAGCGTTTTCGTGAAATACCGTCGCGCGAATTCCTGTGCCCACACCGGATAGTGGGCGGTATACCGCGTGTATGTAGCCTGAAAGTCCGCGGTAGGTGCAGGATCAGCCTCGGCGGCCCTGACGATCGGTTCCATGCAGTTGGGTCACTCGGCTCAAGCGCGAGAAAAATACGGCCGTACAGTGGAACTGTTGTGTTGGCGGCCGGGGGATCAACCGCTCGGGTCCTCAAGCAATCGTGACCGATTTGTTCAGGTACACATCCTGAATGGCGTTCAGAATACGGATACCTTCGCTCATCGGGCGCTGGAAGGCCTTTCGACCCGAAATCAATCCCATGCCGCCCGCTCGCTTATTGATCACGGCGGTCATGACAGCCTGCTGCAGGTCGTTTGCACCGGAAGCTCCGCCGGAATTGATGAGGCCGCAGCGGCCCATATAGCAGTTTGCGACCTGATACCGTGTCAGATCAATTGGGTGATCGGACGAGAGCTTGGTATAAATGCGAGCGTCAAATTTACCGTAACTCGAACTGCCCATGTTGAGCGCGGCGTAGCCGCCGTTCGAGGTCGGAAGCTTTTGTTTGACAATGTCTGCTTCGATGGTAACGCCCAGATGATTCGCCTGGCCAGTCAGGTCTGCACTCGCTTCGTGGTTGACACCGTCGATCGTGAACGCCGGATTACGCACGTAGCACCACAGAATTGTGGCCATGCCGAGTTCGTGGGCATGGGCGAATGCTTCGGTGATTTCCTGCAGTTGGCGGCTCGAATCGTGCGAACCGAAGTAGATCGTGGCGCCGACTGCCGTGCATCCCATGTCCCAGGCATTCTGGACGCTTGCGAAAAGAATCTGCTCGTGGGTGTTCGGATACGAGAGCAGTTCGTTATGATTGACTTTGAGGATGAATGGGATTTTGTGGGCGTACTTACGCGCGATGGCACCCAGTACGCCAAATGTCGACGCTACCGCGTTGCAGCCACCTTCGATAGCTAAACGCACGATGTTCTCGGGATCGAAGTACATCGGGTTCTTGGCGAACGAGGCGCCAGCCGAATGTTCGATTCCTTGGTCGACGGGAAGGATCGAGACGTACCCCGTGCCCGCAAGGCGACCATGGTCGAAGAGGGTCTGCAGCGAGCGGAGCACACGCGGATTGCGATCAGACCCACCCCACACGTCATCGACGAAGCGGGGGCCGGGGAGATGCAGGTTTTCCCGCGGAATCGTCGTACACGTGTGCGAAAGGAGATGGTCCGCGTGGTCGCCGAGTATGTTTTCCGTACGTGAGGTAGCGACTGCAGTCATGGTTGACTCCTTTAAGGTTCGGTTCTACCGTGTGAGTGCATGGCAATGTAGGTCTTGCAAGCACGCACGCGGTCGCGCTTTCCACAAAGAAGGCTTGAATTCCTATCTGAGCGTCGGGCTGAGCACGGGTGGGACGG
>JAAXGO010000089.1 GCA_012267425.1 Rhodothermales bacterium | reverse complement strand
TGAGATTAAAGATCAGGACGGGTAAAACGGGTAATAAGAACGATCCAAGGGAGGCAGACATGACAAAGCACGTGTCACGGCGTACTGTGGTCAAGAGCGCTGCTGCTGGCGCAGCAATTGCGACCAGTAGTCTCGGTTTTCCGTCGATCCTGAGAGCCAATGACCAGATCAAGGTCGGATTTATCGGCCCGATTTCAGGATTCTATGCTCTCCAGGGCAACGATATGTTGAACTGCACGCAACTGGCGCTCGACGAGGTGAATGCCGCCGGTGGAGCAGCCGGCCGTGAACTTGCACTCTACGTCGAGGACAACAAGCTAGAGCCCAAGGCGAGCATTGATGCAGCGCGCAAGCTGATCCATCGCGACGAGGTCGACGTGATCATTGGCGTCCTGGCGAGTTCAAGCCGCGTGGCGGCGGTGAGCGTTACGGAGCCAGCCAAGCAGCTCTTCATCTACCCGACATTCTACGAGGGGGGCGAGTGCAGAAAATATCTGATCTGCACCGGCACCGTTCCCAACCAATCCGTGGACCCGACGGTGCCATGGCTTGCTGAGAACGTCGGCAAGAGCATCTACGTGATCGGAAACGACTTCGAATATCCTCGCGGCATGGCCGCGCTGATCAAGGTCGCGATCGAGAGGGAAGGTGGCACCTATGCGGGTGAGGAATATTACCCCTTCGGCACCTCTGAATACGGGCCCATTTTCCAGCGTATCAAGGCTGCCAATCCCGACATCGTATGGGTGATGGACGCAAATCAACCCGTGATGGTGCAGCAATACCGCTCGTTCGGAATGGAACCGCAACTCATCAGCACAATTCTCCACGAGAACTGGACCACTCAAACCGAAGGCGCTGCTGAAGGCGTCCTCGCCAATGCGTCATACTTCACGAGCGTCGATTCACCGGAAAACAAGAAATTCCTGTCGGACTATCGCGCGCGGCATGGCGAGTCGGCCTTCCCGACCACCTTCGGCGAAAGACAGTATGATTCCGTGTGGCTTTACGCCAAGGCGGTCGATAAGGCAGGAAGCGCCGATAAGCACGAGGTCATCAAGGCCATATCGCAGGTCGATTTTCACGGACCGCAAGGGCGCATCAACGTGCTGGCCAGCAATCAACACGCGCGAACCAACAGCATTATCGGCCGCGTGAACAAGGAGGGGCTGATCGACATCGTCAAGGAGTTCGGTCAGGTCGATCCTGATGTCCCGGGATGCAGCCTTGCCTGATTTCTTGTTGAAGAGAAGTAAGGGCTCGGCTCAGTAGGGGGAGAATGCCGATCGCGGTGTGTTTCCCGCCTGCTGAGGGTAGGCGCGAGACATCACAGACTCAGTTCGCGGCATGACGGAGCCGGAGAGCGGCGCCCATACGTCGCCGGAAGGCATGCTCCGGATCACCGGCCTCGATGTCGGCTACGATGGCGTGCCGGTCATCCACGG